>DATEFR010000800.1:0-7774 GCA_035280545.1 Burkholderiaceae bacterium
CCATCGAGGGCTCGTCCAGCAGCAGCACCGTCGGCGCCTGCATCAGCGCGCGCGCCACCGCGAGCATCTGCTGCTCGCCGCCGGACATCGTGCCCGCCGGTTGCCGCGCACGCTCGGCCAGGCGCGGAAAGAGGCCAAACATCTTCTCGATGCGCGCTGCGCGCTCGCCCCGATCGCGCACGGTGTAGCCGCCCAGCTCCAGGTTCTCGACGATGGTGAGGTCGGCGAACACCCGCCGCCCCTCGGGCACGTGCGCCAGGCCGCGGCGCACCAGCTCGTGCGGCGCGAGGCGCGCGACATCCTCGCCATGCAGGCGGATCTCGCCGCGCCGCGCCGGCAGCAGCGCCGTCACGGTGGCCAGCGTGGTCGTCTTGCCCGCGCCGTTGCCGCCGATCAGCGTGACGATCTCGCCGCGATGCACATCGAAGCTGACGCCGCGCAGCGCCTGGACCTTGCCGTAGAAGGCCTCGAGTCCGCGCACGCTGAGCAGCGGCTGCGGTGCGGTGCGTGCGCTCATGCCACCACGCCCTGGGCCATTCCCGCCGAGCCCGCAGCCACGCCGCGCCCGAGGTAGGCCTCGATGACCTGCGGGTCCTGGCGCACCTGCGCGGCCGTGCCCTCGGCGATCTTGCGGCCATGGTCCAGCACGGTGATGTGGTCCGACACCGTCATCACCAGGCGCATGTCGTGCTCGATCAGCACCACCGCGATGCCGAGCGCCTCGCGGATGCGCAGGATCAGTTGCTTCGTGCCCTCGGTCTCCTGCGGATTCATGCCGGCCGATGGCTCGTCGAGCAGCAGCAGCTTCGGTTCGGTGGCGAGCGCGCGCGCCACCTCCAGGCGGCGCTGCTCGCCATACGGCAAGTTGGCGGCCAGTTCGTCGGCGCGGTGCGCGAGGCCGACGAACGCCAGCAACTCGAAGGCGCGGCGCGCGCTCGCGCGGTCCTCGTCGACGAAGGCGCGCGTGCGCAGCAGCGCGTGGAAGTAGCCGGTCTTCAGGCGCAGCACGCGGCCGACCATCACGTTCTCGAGCGCAGTCATGTTCGCGAACAGGCGGATGTTCTGGAATGTGCGCGCCAGCCCGCGCTGCGCCACCTGATCCGGCCGCAGGCCGAGCAGGCTCTCGCCCTGCAGAGTCACGCAGCCCGCATCAGGCGTGTAGAGGCCGGTGATGAGATTGAAGAAGGTGGTCTTGCCCGCGCCGTTCGGGCCGATCACCGAAATCACGCGGCCCTCGTCGACGCGGAAGTCCACGCCGTCCACGGCGGCAAGACCGCCGAAGCGCTTGCCCAGGCCCTGCACATCGAGCAGTGCGGCGCTCATGAACGGATCTCCGCGTCGACGTGCACCGGCTCGCGCACCTCCGGCGCCAGCCCGCGCGGGCGGTACAGCATCATCACGATGAGCAGCAGCCCGAACAGCAGCTTCTCGTACTTCGAAGGCTCCAGCTGCGTCGGCAGATTGGCCAGCGACCAGCCGAAGATCTCGTAGCCGCTGGTGCGCAGATGGTTCAGCCCCGCGCTCAACGCCTTCAGCACCTGGAGGTTGAGGATGGTGACGATGGCCGCGCCGAGCACCGCGCCGCGGATCGAACCCAGCCCGCCGAGCACGATCATCGCGAGCACGCCGATCGACTGGTTGAAGTCGAACGACTCCGGGCTGACGAAGGTCTGCTTGGCGGCGAAGACCGCACCCATCATCCCGGCGAACGCGGCGCCGGTCGCGAACGCGATCAGCTTGGTGCGCACCAGGGGCAGGCCCATCGCCTGCGCGGCGATCTCGTCCTCGCGGATCGCGACCCAGGCGCGCCCGACCATCGAGCGGTCGAGCCGGCGGTTGACGGTGATCGCCAGCAGCACGAGCAGCAGCACGATGCCGTAGTACACCAGCGCCTGCCACTTGAAGTGCGGCACGGCCGTCGAGGCGAGCACGCGCGTCACGTCCGACAGCGGCTCGGCGATGCCGGTGATGCCCTGAGGCCCGTTGGTGATGTTGATCGGCTTGTCGAGGTTGTTCGACAGCACGCGCACCACCTCGCCGAAGCCCAGCGTCACGATCGCGAGGTAGTCGCCCTTCAGGCGCAGCACCGGCAGGCCGAGCAGCACGCCGGCGGTCGCGGCCGCGCCCACCGCCAGCGCGAGCACGACGAAGAAGGCCTCGGGGTGCAGCGGCAGCAGCGCGGTCGAGAACAGCTCGGCACCGTGCCGCGAGCCGAGGATGGCCCAGAGATACGCGCCGATCGCGAAGAAGGCGATGAAGCCCAGGTCCAGCAGGCCGGCGAAGCCGACCACGATGTTCAGCCCGAGCGCGAGTGCCGCGAAGATGCCGACCTGCGTGGCAACGTCGAGGTAGAAGGTGTTGCGCACGCCGACCAGCGGCAGCACTAGCAGCAGCACGAAGGCGAACACCAGCCAGCGCGCTCGCCCTTGCAGCAGGCGGCCGTCGGAGGCCAGCAGCAGCGAGCCCAGCAGGGCCACAAACGCCAGCGTGTCGATGAAGCCGGTGCCGTTGAACACGGTGGCCACCAGCAGCGCGCACGCGAGCGTGTAGGCGAGCACCGCGCCGGCGCGCGCACGCGGCTCGAGTTTGAGCAGGCGGTCCATGCGCTACACCTTGTCGATAGCCTTCTTGCCCAGCAGGCCGTTGGGCTTGAAGATCAGGATGACGATCAGGATTCCGAACGCGAAGATGTCCTTGTATTCGGTGCCGATCGCGTTGTCGGTGAGGATGGGCACGTAGGTGCCGATCGCCACCTCGAGCAGCCCCAGCACGATGCCGCCCACCATCGCACCGCTGATCGAGCCGATGCCGCCGAGCACTGCGGCCGTGAAGGCCTTGAGCCCGGGCGCGAAGCCGCTGAACGGATCGACCCGGCCGAACTGCATCGCGTACAGCACGCCGGCGATGCCGGCGAGCGCGCCGCCGATCAGGAACGTGAGCCAGATGATGCGGTCCACGTCGATGCCCATCAGGCTCGCCGCCTTGCGGTCGGTGGCGACCGCGCGGATCGCCTTGCCCAGCTGCGTGCGATGCACCAGCTGCAGCAGGCCCACCAGCATCGCGCCGGCCACCAGGCCGATGACGATGGACTTCGTCGGTACCGTGTCGCCCTGCGTGAAGGGCAGCGGCACCGGTGCGTCCAGCAGCGGCAGATTCGGGAACGGACGGATGAAGTGGCCGAACAGGCTTTGCACGAAACGCGCCGCGTCCTGCAGGAACAGGCTCATGCCGATCGCGGTGATCAGCGGCGCCAGCTTGGGTGCCTGCGCGCGCCGCAGCGGCCGGTAGGCGACGCGCTCGATGCCCACCGCCAGCATTCCCGAGACGAGCGCGGCGAGCGCGAGCGCGAACGCGAGCTGCATCAGCGGGTGCAGCCCGGAGCCACCCAGTGCGTAGATGAGCAGCTCCACGCCCGCCATCGCGCCGATCATGAAGACCTCGGAGTGCGCGAAGTTGATCAGGCCCAGCACCCCGTACACCATGGTGTAGCCGAGTGCGATGGTGGCGTAGAGCAGGCCGATCGTCAGCCCGTCCACCAGCGTGATGGGCAGCAGGCTGAGGGCGTCCGACAGGCTCATGGTGAGCGGCGTGCGCAGTCGACGATCACTGCACGGCCGTGGGCGCCGCGACCTCGAGCACCTTGACGATCTTGTTCTGCTCGGCCGCGCCGCCTGCCGCGATCACCACGTACTTCGCCTTCGCGATGTCGCCGCGCTCGTTGAACGCGATGCGCCCCGTGACGCCGTCGAACGTGACCTTGCGCACCGCTGCCGCCACCTCGGCGCGCGTGGGCAGGCTTCCGCCCTTGGCCTTGATGGCCGCGGCCAACGCCGTGATGATCACACGCGCCGAGTCGTAGCCGTAGGCCGAGTAGACCTCGGGGTCCTTGCCGAAGCGCGCCTTGTACGCGGCGGCGAACTTGGCGGCCGCGGGCAGTTCGGCCAGCGGCACCGCGGTGGTGGTGAAGAAGGCCTGGCGCATGTTCTCGGCGCCGGCGATCTTCTGCAGGTCGCCGCTGTCCAGGCCGTCGCCGCCGAGGAAAGCCGCGTTCACGCCCTTCTGGCGCATCTGCTTGAGCAGCAGGCCGCCCTGCGGATACGTGCCGCCGTAGTAGATGAGGTCGGGCTTGTCGATGCGCGCGCGGTTGAGGATGGACGAGAAGTCGGTCTCGTTCTGGTCCACGCCGGTGGACAGCACCACGGTCGCGCCGCTCTTCTTCACGGTGGCTTCGAACGCTTGAGCGATGCCCGATCCGTAGGCCGACTTGTCGTTGATGACGTACAGACGCTTGGCCTTGAGTACATCGGTCGCGTAGTTGGCGCCGGCCGGGCCCTGCACGTCGTCGCGGCCGCAGATGCGGTTGACCACCGCGCGTGTGCTCGTGCGGTCGGTGACGTCGGGGTTGGTGTTGGCGGGCGAGACCATCACGAGGTTATCGCGCGCATACACCTCCGACGAGGGGATCGCGACGCCGGAGTTGTAGTGGCCGACGACGCCCAGCACCTGCGCATCGTTGATGATGCGGTTGGCGTTGGCGACGCCCACGTTCGGCGTGGCCTGGTCGTCCTCGGGCTGCAGCGCGAGCTGGTAGCCGAGCGCCTCGAGCTGCGCGCCGAAGTCGGCCACCGCGAGCTGCGCGCCGAGTTTGATGCCTTCGCCCGCCACCGACTGCTGCCCCGACAGCGGCGACTGGCTGACGATCTTGATGGTGCCCTTGCTCTGGGCGAAGCCACTCGTGTGAAACGTCAGCGCCAGCAGCGCCGCCGCACCCAGCGCCGCACGGCGCAACACAGAAGTTGCCATGGTGTTTTTGCCTCGTCGACCGGCGTGACAGGGGCCGGATTGGCGGGCACTGTGGCCCGTTTGTTGCTGGCCGACCATTTGGCGAAGTGGCGCGGCAAGGTGCCGATTGGTGCTTGCCCAGCATCAAAGAGCGTCACGGGCCTGTAGCATGACGAGCGACGTATGACCCGAGCACGAACCCCACAGAAGCCGGCCGGCGACGCACTGGCCGCCAACCTCAGGCTGTTGTGCAGCTTCTACGGCTCGATCTCCAACACCTGCCGTTCGCTGGGCGTCAACCGCTCGCAGTTCAACCGCTACCTGAGCGGCGCGGCGCGCCCGTCGCGCCACCTGCTGATGCGCATCTGCGACTTCTTCGGCGTCGAGCCGGAGGAGCTGGAGCTCTCGCCCGACCACTTCCAGCGCCTGGTGTCGGTGCGCCGCAAGCCGGAAGAGACGCGCTCGCCGCTGGCCGACGCAGTGCACGCACTGCAGCAGCGCTCGGGCGACGAACTGGACAAGTATCTGGGCTTCTACTTCAAGTACTACTACTCGATGAGCAGCCCGGGCGCCATCCTGCGCGGCCTGGTCTGCGTGTACCGGCACGAAGGTGCGGTCTACTACCGGCGCGCCGAGCGCTTCCCGCGCGCCTCGGCATCGGGCTCGACGTTTCGCTGTCACTACAGCGGCGCGGTGGTCTCGCTGGACGGGCGAATCTTCCTGGTCGACCGCGAAGTGCTCACGCAGAACGAGGTCACGGAGACCATCCTGTACCCGACGCACCGCAACCGCGTGAGCCGCCTGAGCGGGCTGGTGCTCGGCGTGTCCTCGCGCGCCGACCGGCGCATCGCCTGCTCGCGCGTGCTGCTGGAGTGGCTGGGCACCACCATCAACGTGCGGCGCGCGTTGCGCCAGTGCGGGCTGTTCAAGGCCAGCTCGGCCGAGATCGACGACAGCGTCAAGCAAGCCATCGACAATCGCGGGGGTCCTGCAGAGCAGCTGTTCCTCGCGCGGCCGCTGTGACCTCGCTCGGTCCCTGCGCATGCCGTGGAGATGGCTGAGCGCCTACGTGGCGTCACGCGCTCGATGCCGCGAGATCGCGCGATGTCCCTCGGTCCGTGATCGCGGCCGACGGCGTGTCGGGGATAGCTGCTGACATTCAAACTTGCCCGGAATCCCTCGTATTGCCTGCAGCGCTTCGGACCAACGACCGTTCAGGCCTATCCAGCGGTCGGCCACCTTCGGACGACGGACGATCGGTACCGACCCTGAGCGGTCGAACGAGTTGTCGTGAGCGGTCCGGCGGCCCGCAGCATTGGTGGATTCGAGGCACTTCGATTCGAGCCCGTCTCGAGCCTCGCAGCCGAGCCACGTCGAGGCTCGGCACGAGGGCCGAAGGCCCTGCACTTGCGTGTTCAGTTCTTCGTCTTATAATGAGTGCCTACTCATTCATGTAAGCCTCGCAAGCCTTCCGGACCGAACGCCTCGCGCGGCGGCCGAAGACCCTCCCTCCACGAAAGACATCCCATGCAACACATCCGCCTCGGAAACACCGGCCTCAAGGTCAGCCGACTCACGCTCGGCTGCATGAGCTTTGGTCAACCCGCCCTGCAAGGCACCTGGACCCTCACCGAAGAGCAATCCGAGCCCCTGCTGCAGCAGGCAGTTGAGTTGGGCATCAACTTCTGGGACACCGCCAACGTCTACGGCATGGGCAGCTCCGAAGAAATCATCGGCCGGGCGATGCGTAAGTTCGCCCGCCGCGAGGACATCGTGCTGGCCACCAAGCTGCGCTTCCCGATGCATGCGGCGCCGGGCGGCGGCGGCCTCTCGCGCAAGGCCGTGATGGAGCAGGTCGACGCGTCCTTGAAGCGCCTGGGCACCGACTACATCGACCTCTACCAGATCCATCGCTTCGACCCGGAGACGCCCGTCGAAGAGACGATGGAGGCCCTGCACGACGTGGTGAAGGCCGGCAAGGCGCGCTACATCGGCGCGTCGTCGATGTGGGCCTGGCAATTCTCCAAGATGCAGCACGTCGCGAAGCTCAACGGCTGGACGCCGTTCGTCTCGATGCAGCACCAGTACAACCTGGTCCAACGCGAGGAAGAGCGCGAGATGTTCGGCCTGCTGGCTGACCAAGGCGTCGCGTCGATGCCCTGGAGCCCGCTGGCCGCCGGCCTGGTTGCCCGCCCCTGGGGTCAGACGAGCACCACACGCGGCAAGGAGAACCCCGCGGTGGACCAATGGGGGCGTCCGCTGTACCTGGAGAGCGACAAGGCCATCGTCGATGCCGTCGAACGGATTGCTGCGGCGCGCGGTGTTGCGATGGGAACGGTGGCCATGGCCTGGCTGCTGAACAAGCCGCTGGTGACCTCGCCGATCGTCGGCGCGACCAAGCCGAGGCACCTGACCGATGCGGTGGCGGCGCTGGACGTGAAGCTGACGGCGGAGGAGCTTTCCGCTCTCGAGCAGCCCTACGCGACCCGACTGCCCACGTATTTCTGAGGATCGAGCATGAAGCAACAAGGTCTGATCTCCCGACGCAGCATCGACAAGCTGCTGCTCGCGATGGGTTTGGCGATGACCAGCGCTGCTCCCGCGTTCGGCGCCTCGAATGAGACCACAGCACCCGCACCGGCGGTGCAGAAGGTCTCCTTCAAGAACAACAACGGCATCACCATCGTCGGGAACCTGCACTTTCCCAGCGGCTTCAAGAAGGGCGGCAAGTATCCGGCCCTGGTCACCGTACCCCCGGCCGGCGGCGCTAAGGAGCAGACCGCCGGCCTGTACGCCAGGAAGATGGCAGCTAAGGGCTTCCTCGCCATCGCGATCGATGCCTCATTCCAGGGCGAGAGCGGTGGTCTGCCCCGCTTCAAAGAGGATCCGAACGCGCGGGTCGAGGACATCCGCGGGGCGGTCGACTACCTGGTCGGCCTGCCCTATGTGGACGAGGCCCGCATCGGCGTGCTGGGCATCTGTGCCGGCGGCG
>DATEFR010000801.1:0-5656 GCA_035280545.1 Burkholderiaceae bacterium
TTCACGGCCGATCGATATTACGCCCGCCCGGCAATCACGGTGCGCGCGTGGCGGCCGCACCTGCCGCGCCCTACGCCAGCACCGCCAGCCAGATCGGCACGCTGACCATGCCGAGCAAGGTCGACACCGTCACGAGCCCGGCGACGAAGGCGCCGTCGCCGCCCATGCGCGCTGCGAGCACATAAGCGCTCGACGCGGTCGGCAGAGACGCGAACAGCACGACGATCAGACGCTGTTCGACGCCGAGCGCGAGCGCCGCGGTGAGGCCGATCGCGATCATCGGCAGCACCGCGTGGCGCAGCGACATGAACGCGGCAGCGAGCGCCGGCGAGGCCTTCAGCCCGCCGAGCCGCAGCCCGGCGCCGACCGCCATCAGACCGACCGGCAGCGCGGCCAGGCCGATGCGCTGCAGCGTCGTCGCGACCGCCTCGGGAAACTTCAGCCCGATCAGGTTGCCGACCAGGCCTGCGACCGTGCTCAGGATCAGCGGGTTGCGCAGCAGCTCGCGGCCGTACGAATGCCCGCCTTGCCGAGCGAGCGGCCAGACCGCGGCGACGTTGCACAGCGGCACGCACAACGCGATGACCAGCGCCATCCACGCGAGGCCCTGCGGGCCGCCGAGGCGCTCGGCGAGCGCCAGCGCGATGAACGAGTTGAAGCGGAACACGGTCTGCGCGCCCGAGGCGTGCAGCCGCGCATCGACGCCGGGCCAGCGCTTCAACGCCATCGCGAGCACGATGCCGCAGGCCACGGTGCCCACGCCCGCCGCTGCCAAGCTCAGCGTTTGCGCCGGCTGCAGCGGGCTCTTGACGATGGAGTTGAACAGCAGCACCGGGAACAGCAGGTAGTAGACCAGGCGTTCGGCAGCGTCCCACACCGGGCGGCCCAGCGCGGTGTAGCGGCACAGCACGAAGCCGACGACGATCAGCAGGAAGTCCGGCAGCAACAGCAAGGCATTCGACATGGGGCGCGAGTGTGCCAGCGCTAAGCACCACTACGTATGGCTGGTGGCTTGGCAGGTCCTACACTAGCCCGCGCGGTGCGGATGCCATCCGGCGCGCACCGAAGGCGTCCCACTTCGCAGCTTCAACGGAGATCCAACGAATGCAACGCAGAATCGCGCTCGCCAGCGTCTTCGCGGCCTTGACCGCGTTCAGTGGCGGCGCCTGGGCCCAGGCCTATCCGAACAAGCCGGTCAAGCTGGTCGTGCCGTTCGCGCCGGGCGGCACGACCGACATCGTCGCGCGCGTCATCGCCGAGCGCATGACCGGCCCGCTGGGGCAGACGGTGATCGTCGAGAACCGCGCCGGCGGCGGCGGCGTGGTGGGCGCGACCGAGACCGCGAGGGCCGCGCCCGATGGATATTCGCTGGGCATGGCGACCGTTTCGACGACCGCCGCGAACCCTGCCATCAACCCGAAGATCCCGTACAACCCGCTGACCGATTTCACGCCCATCGTGAACGTCGCCGCAACGCCGAACGTGATCGCGGTTCACCCGAGCTTTCCGGCGCGCGACTACAAGGGCTTCCTCGCCGAACTGAAAAAGAACCCGGGCAAGTACAGCTACGGCAGCTCGGGCACCGGTGGCATCGGCCACCTGCAGATGGAGTTGTTCAAGAACCTCTCGGGCACCTTCGTCACGCACATCCCGTACCGCGGCGCCGGACCGGCGCTGAACGACACGGTCGGCGGCCAGGTGCCGATGATCTTCGACAACCTGCCGTCGGCGCTGCCGTTCATCAAGGACGGGCGGCTGATCGCGATCGTCGTCGCGGCGCCCGAGCGGCTCGCGGTGCTGCCCAACGTGCCGACGTTCAAGGAGGTCGGCCTCGAGCCGGTCAACCGCATGGCGTATTACGGCATCTACGGGCCCAAGGGCTTGGGCAAGGACGTGGTCGACAAGGTCAACGGCGCCGTCAAGGCGGCGCTGGCCGACCCGGCCGCGAAGAAGCGCATCGAGGAGACCGGCTCGCTGATCGTCGGCAATACGCCGGACGAGTTCGCGAAGCAGATCGCGGCCGAGTTCGAGGTCTACAAGAAGGTCGTCGCGGCGCAGAAGCTCAAGCTCGATTGAGATCGATATCGGCGTGGAGGCTCGATCCGCCAGTCAGGAGTCGATCGACCGCTTCATCGACGCGCTGTGGATCGAGGACGGCCTGGCCGCGAACACGCTCGCGGCCTACCGGCGCGACCTCGAGCTCTACAGTGATTGGCTGGCGCGCACGCAGCAGCGTGCGCTGGCCAGCACACGCGAGGCCGACCTGCTCGCGTACAGCGTTGCGCGTCACGCCGGCAGCAAGGCAAGCAGCGGCAACCGCCGGCTGACCGTCTTCAAGCGCTATTTCCGCTGGGCGCTGCGCGAGCATCTGGCCGATGCCGACCCGACGTTGAAGCTGCTCGCGGCGCGCCAGCCGGTGCGCGTGCCCAAGACGCTGAGCGAAGCGCAGGTCGAGGCCTTGCTGAGCGCGCCCGATGTCGAGACGCCGCTCGGGCTGCGCGACCGCACGATGCTCGAGCTGATGTATGCGAGCGGGCTGCGGGTCAGCGAGCTGGTCGGCCTGAAAAGCGTGCACCTGAGCCTGACCGAGAGCGCGCTGCGCGTCACCGGCAAGGGTGCGAAGGAGCGGCTCGTGCCGTTCGGCGACGAGGCCCACGAATGGCTGCGCCGCTACCTCGCCGACGCACGCGCGGCGATCCTGGCCGGCCAGGTCAGCGATGCGCTGTTCGTCACCGGGCGCGGCGGCCCGATGACGCGGCAGATGTTCTGGAAGCTCGTGAAGGCGCACGCGCGGGCTGCCGACGTGCAGGTGCCGCTGTCGCCGCACACCTTGCGGCATGCGTTCGCGACCCACCTGCTGAACCACGGTGCCGACCTGCGCGCGGTCCAGATGCTGCTGGGCCACGCCGACATCTCGACGACGACGATCTACACGCACGTGGCGCGCGAACGGCTCAAGCAGCTGCACGCCGCGCATCACCCACGCGGCTGATCGGCGCGCGGTGCAGGCGTGCCGGCGCCGTGTGTGCCCTCGACCGGTCGTCGTGAGATCGTGCGCGTGCGACTGTCGCGCGCGGACGTCTGCCGCGCGCACGGTCGTGCCGCGAGGGGAATAATGGCGCGTCCAGCCTTCCACTTCGGACTTTCATGACCGATACACGCATGCCGCGCTTCGTGGCGGGATTCATCGGACTGCCGCTGCTGCTGGCCGCCTGCGCGGCGCCGCACCAGCCCATCCCCAAGTACGTCGCTCCGCAGACCGGCCCGACCGCGCGGCTGCTGATGCGCGGCACGATGGACCCGGGCGACCGCTACGGCGTGTTCCTGTTCGACAACGCGAGCGACTGCAAGGGCATGCGGATCGCGGCGGCCGGCGGCCCGCAGCGCGATCCGGCGGCGGTGACGATCCCGGCCAGCGGCATCAGCACCGTCGACATCTTCGTCTCGAAGGCCGACAAGACCTACTGCCGCGTGCGCTGGTCGTTTTCGCCACGGCCCGGCGGTTCGTACGTCGTGACGCCGCGCAGCACGCCGGGCGGCTGCACCGGGCTCATCCTCGATGCGAGCGACGTCGACAAAATGAAGCCCGAGGCGACGCTGCTGCGCCGCGATGCGCCCGGCAATGCGTGCGTGCCGCTGGCGAGCTCGAAGTCGCTCGCGCAGCTCGTCGCACAGGGCGGTGCGAACGGTACGGCCGCCGCGCGGCCGCCGGCCGCCGCCGCGAGCGGCGCGCAGCTGCCGGGCAGCAGCGTGACCGACGATGACCTGAAGGCGTTGACCAGCCCCTGAGAAGGTGTGAAACGAGGAGCGATGCCATGACGATGAGCCGCCGCCATTCCACGCTGTCCTGCATGTTCGCGCTGGCGGGCGCGCTCGTGCTCGCCGTGCCCGACGCGCAGGCGTTGACGCCGGCCGAAGTGTTCGCGAAGGTCTCGCCCAGCGTCTGGCGAGTCCGCACCTACGACAAGGAAGGGCTGCCGCTCGCGATGGGCAGCGCGGTCGTCGTCGGCCCGGAGCGGCTGGTGACCAACTGCCACGTGCTGCGCAAGGCGAGCCGCTTCGTCGTCGCGCGCGACAAGCAGAGCGTGCCCGGCACGCTCGAGCTGTGGGACACCGCGCGCGACCTGTGCCAGGTCAAGGCGGCGATCGGCGCCGATGTGCCGCCCGTGGTGCTCGCCGACAGCACGAAGCTCGCGATCGGCCAGAACGTCTATGCGCTGGGCAGCCCCGAAGGCCTGGAGCTGACGCTGAGCGCAGGCCTGCTGTCCAGCCTGCGCAAGGACAGTGCCGACCGGTTGACGATGATCCAGACCTCAGCGCCGATCTCGCCGGGATCCAGCGGCGGCGGATTGTTCGACGACCAGGGCCGCCTGATCGGCCTGACGACGATGATCGCGGCCGCGCGCACCGCGCAGAACCTGAACTTCGCACTGCCGGCCGGCTGGATCGTCGAGCTGCCGCAGCGCCATGCCGAAGCGCGGCAGGCAGCGAGCGGAGCCTCGCAAGCGGCGCGGACCGCGGCATCGGATGCGGCGGTGTCGCCGCCGGCGGTGGCGCCGGCGTCGAATCCCTGACGACGATTCGGCCCGCGAGCGGGTCGTTCGACGCGAGCGGCGCGGGTCGGCGCGGTTCGGCGCGACGCGCTTGGTAAGCTCTGCGCACCGCAACCGCAGAGAGATCCCGTCATGACATCACCGCGCGCGTTTGCCGCGACCCTGGGGCTGGCGCTTGCCGCCGGCTGCGCCCATGCAGCGCCCGACACCAAGCTGCTCGAGGCCGCCACCAAGGCCCAGCCCGCCGTCGTCGACACGCTGAAGAGCCTGGTGCTGATCGAGACCGGCAGCGGCGATGTCGACGGGCTCGCGAAGATGGCCACGCTGCTCGACGAGCGGCTCAAGGCGCTGGGCTTCAAGACCGAGCGGCGCAAGGCCACCGCCGGCGCGGGCGCTGACATCGTGATCGGCACGCTCAAGGGCAGCGGCAAGCGCAACATCATGCTGCAGGGACACATGGACACGGTCTACCAGAGCGGCATCCTGCAGACCCAGCCGTACAAACAAGACGGCAACAAGCTCTACGGCCCCGGCATTGCCGACGACAAGGGCGGACTCGCGGTGATCCTGCATGCCCTCGCGATCCTGCGCGATGCAGGCTGGAAGGACTATGCGACGCTGACCGTGCTGATCAACCCCGACGAGGAAGTCGGCTCGATCGGTTCCGGCGAGACCATCTCGGCGCTGGCCGACCAGCACGACACGGTGCTGTCGTTCGAACCGACCGCGGCGAAGGCGGTTGCGCCGGGCGAGGCGCTGCTGCTCGGCGCGGCCGGCATCGCAACGGTCACGCTCGAGGTCAAGGGGCGTGCGGCGCACGCCGGGGCTGCGCCCGAGCTGGGCCGCAACGCGATCCTCGAGATCTCGAACCAGATGCTGCAGACCCGCGATCTCGCGAAGGACATTCCGGGCGTCACGCTGAACTGGACCAACGTGATCTCGAACAAGGCGCGCAACCAGATCCCCGAACTCGCGACCGCGTACGGCGACGTGCGCATCACCGTGCCCGGCGCCGAGAACAAGCTGCGCGAGGCGCTGCAGGCGAAGGTCGCGAGCAGCCAACTGATCCCCGACACGACGACGACCGCGAAGCTGGTCGTCGG
>DATEFR010000802.1:0-2117 GCA_035280545.1 Burkholderiaceae bacterium
GACGCGGGCCTGCAGAACAAGAACAAGATGGCCGAGACGGTGGCCGACAAGGCCTACGTCAACACCTCGGTCGACGTGATCAACCAGCGCATCCTCGGCCGCTACCAGAACGGCCTGGGCAAGACCTGGGACGACCCGAACCACATGAAGTTCTTCAACGACGGGTCGGTGAACTATCCGTACCTCAGCGACGGCATGTGGTTCCTGACCCAGCACAAGCGCTGGGGCCTGCTGAAGGAGCACCCCGACTACCTCGCCGTCGCCGGCAAGATCAACCAGACCGCGCTCTACAAGGAAGCCGCGTCGGCGCTGAAGATCAGCCTGCCCAAGAGCGACCTGCGCGCGAGCAAGCTGGTCGACGGCACGGTCTGGGATGGCAAGGACCCGGCCAAGTACGCCGACGGGTTCAAGGTTCACGCCTGAGGAGATCGCGATGGTCAGCGCCGTCTTTCATTCGCCGCGCGTCGTCGACGCCGCGCCCGCCGCCGAACGCAGCAGCCCGGCCAAGCCGGCGCTGGCGCTGGCGAGCCCGCCCTCGTCGCCTTCTTCGCCTTTTTCTCCCGCGCCGGCCGCTGTCGTACGGCGCGAGCCCTTCGATCTGTCGGGCCTGCTCGCCAAGGTGCTCCCGCCGGTGCTCGGCCTCGCGCTGCTGATCGGCATCTGGGCCTTGCTGACGCTGAAGAGCACGACCTTCCCGTCGCCGGCCGCGACCTTCGACGCCGCGGTCAAGCTGTTCGCCGACCCGTTCTATCGCAAGGGGCCGAACGACCAGGGCATAGGCTGGAACATCCTGTTCTCGCTCGAGCGCGTCGCGCTGGGCTTCGGCCTCGCGGCGGCGGTCGGCATCCCGGCCGGCTTCGTGATCGGCCGCTTCGAGTTCGTCAACCGCATGTTCTCGCCGCTGATCAGCCTGCTGCGCCCGGTCTCGCCGCTCGCCTGGCTGCCGATCGGCCTGCTCGTCTTCAAGGCGGCGAACCCGGCCGCGATCTGGACCATCTTCATCTGCTCGATCTGGCCGATGGTGGTCAACACCGCGGTGGGCGTGCAGCGCGTGCCGCAGGACTACCTGAACGTCGCGCGGGTGCTGAACCTCTCCGAGTGGAAGGTGATGACGCGCATCCTGTTCCCGGCGGTGCTGCCGTACATGCTGACCGGCGTGCGGCTCTCGGTGGGCACCGCGTGGCTGGTGATCGTCGCGGCCGAGATGCTGACCGGCGGCGTGGGCATCGGCTTCTGGGTCTGGGACGAGTGGAACAACCTGAACGTGCAGCACATCATCGTCGCGATCTTCGTGATCGGCATCGTCGGGCTGGTGCTCGAGCAGGCGCTGATCCTGATCGCCAAGCGGTTCAGCTTCGATCACTGAGGAGCCCCACATGGACATGACCAAGTTCATCCAGATCGACGGCGTCGAGATGGTGTTTGCCACAAAGAAGGGCCGCTTCCATGCGCTGCGCGAGATCGACCTGACGGTTGCACGCGGCGAGTTCGTCACGCTGATCGGGCACTCGGGCTGCGGCAAGTCGACCTTGCTGAACCTGATCGCCGGGCTGACGCGGCCGACCGCCGGCACGCTGCAATGCGACCACCGCGAGATCGCCGCGCCGGGGCCGGAGCGCGCGGTCGTGTTCCAGAACCACTCGCTGCTGCCGTGGCTGAGCTGCTTCGACAACGTGCACCTCGCAGTCGAGCGCGTGTTCGGTGCGACCGAATCGCGCACCCAGGTGAACGAGCGCACCCAGGCAGCGCTCGAGCTGGTCGGCATGGGGCATGCGCTGGCCAAGCGGCCGCACGAGATCTCGGGGGGCATGAAGCAGCGCGTCGGCATCGCACGGGCGCTGGCGATGGAGCCCAAGGTGCTGCTGATGGACGAGCCGTTCGGCGCACTCGATGCGCTGACCCGCGCGAAGCTGCAGGACGAGCTGCTGAAGATCGTCGCGCGCACGAAGAGCACGGTGGTGATGGTCACGCACGACGTCGACGAGGCGGTGCTGCTGTCGGACCGCATCGTGATGATGACCAACGGCCCGGCCGCGACCATCGGCGAGATCCTCGCGGTGGACCTGCCGCGCCCGCGCAACCGCATCGAGCTGGCCGAGGATGCACGCTACGTGCAC
>DATEFR010000803.1:0-2488 GCA_035280545.1 Burkholderiaceae bacterium
TGGCCGCGGCGCCGCCGGACGATCACGCGGTGCAGTCGCGCGTGCTGCGCGCGTTGTCGATCGGCTGCGAGGTCTCCGGCGCCGTCGACGAGGCCCTGGCCTGGGCCAAGCGCTCGCTCGACGCGGCGCGGCGCCAGCCGGAGCAGCGGCTGGTCGCCGATGCGCTGCTCAGCGTCGGCATCGCGTGCTCGCGCGCCGGCCAGTACGACGCCGGGCTCGAACACTTCCGCCAGGTCCTGGCGCTGTTCGAATCGCGCGGCGACCGCAGCGGCTGCATGAGCGTGCTGAACAACCTGGGCATCAACTGCAAGAACCTCGGTCGTCACGACGAGGCGGTCGCGTACCTCGCACGCGGCCTCGCCATCGCAGGCGACGTCGGCGACACAGCGGCCGGCGCGGTGCTGCGCTCCAACCTCGGCGAGCCGCTGCTCGCGCTCGGCCGGCTGGACGAGGCGCAGCAGGCCCTCGAGGCAGCGATCGCCGCGCTGGACGTGGCCGGCTATCGCGAAGGCGAGATCCACGCACGGGTCACGCACGGCCAGGTGCTGCTCGCGCTGGGCCGTGCCGATGCCGCGCAGGCCGAGCTCGAGCACGCACTGCGCAGCGCCGAAGACACCGGCGGGCGCAACGATGCAGCCCGTGCGCACCGGACGCTGGCCGAGCTGCACAAGGCCGCGGGGCGGTTCGAGGTCGCGTTGCGCCACCACGAAGCCTTCCACGCCGCCGAGCGCGCGCAATTCAACGCCGACTCCGACCGCAGGATCAGCGCGCTGCGCGTGCAACTCGAGGTCGCCGATGCGCGCCACGAGGCCGAGCTGCACCGGCTCCAACATGTCGAGATCGCCCAGGCGCACGACGAGCTGAAGGCATTGCATGCCGCGCTGCTCGCGGCTGACGGCGAAAAGAACGCGCTGCTCGCGCAGCTCGCCGAGCAAAGCCGCACCGACGCGCTGACCGGCCTGGCGAACCGGCGCTGGCTGGACGAGCGGCTGGCCGACGAGCTGCAGCGCGCGCGCCGCCACACCAAGCCGCTGGCAGTCGCGATGTGCGACCTGGACTTCTTCAAGCGCATCAACGACCGCTTCGGCCATGCGGTCGGCGACGAGGTGCTGCGGCGCGTCGCCGCGATCCTGCGCGAGCGCTGCCGCAGCACCGACCTGGTGGCCCGCTACGGCGGCGAGGAGTTCTGCATCGCCTTCCTCGAGGCCGATGCGGCGCATGCGGTGCGCAGCTGCGAGGCCGTGCGCAGCGCGGTGGCGGCGCACGACTGGCGCCGCGTGCACCCGGCGCTCGCGGTGACGCTGTCGATCGGCGTCGCCGACCTAGCCCGCGAGCACCGCGGCGACGACCACCCGCCCGACGCGCACGCACTGCTGGCCGACGCCGACCGCCAGCTCTACCGCGCCAAGCGCGACGGCAAGAACCGGGTGCAGTGGCACGCCTCGTGACGGCGCGGCTTGCGAAAGGATGAATTTCGCTTGGCGGCGAAAAGAGCGGCACCCCACTTCGGGACACCGCCTCAGGTCGATTCGTTTACTTCAGCGACGGCAATGTCGGCCAATGAACTCCCGAAGCTTCTCATTGAGCCGGCTTGGCAGTCCGCTCCGAAGTACAACTACGAACCAACCAACCAAAACCGCGAACGCAACCAACTCCATTGCGGTCATCACTGTCAATAGCTCGGACATCGTCGCCCCTGCGCGTGCTAACCAGTGAACTTGCAAATGCCTCGAATGCAATTCGTATGATCCTCGGCCGCTTTAGCGATGCAAGCCAAGTTCATCGTCGCGGCATGATCTTTAGCCAATTGATTGGTTACGAGGTATGCACCAAAGCCACCAGGGATTCCGAATAGGCCTGCCTTCCAAGTCAGAAAGGCGCCAGCTACGAAACCTACCCCGATGGCCGTGACCGTGGCACTGGCCGCTGCCTTCGCAGCAGCAACGTCGCAAAGGTCCTTCGCCATCTTTTGCTTAGTGTCACAGTCGGCAATGCATTGCTGTTGCTGGGCAGGGTTCGTTGGAGCCGGACTGCCACCGCCACTGTAGCCGGGCGGTGGCGACGGAGCCGCCACGTTAACTACGTAGATTGGACTGAGCGTAACCGGCTTATCCGACCGGCGACCGGTCACGCTAATGCCCGGAAAGTTGACCGTGTCGGAATCAGCAACCCCACCGTAACTTGTACCTGGGGCACTCCCGTACCCGCCTGCTGGAATGGTCGGCCCGTCGTCTTCAGTCATCGCACGGCTTGGGCTGCTTGGCAGCGTCATCGCAGCCGCCACTCCAACAGCCAATAGTTTGTACCGTCGTCTCTGCATGAGTCTTCTCCCTGACTGTGGCTAGCAAAGGTCATCTATGGCGGCCTTGTCGCTTTCACGACGAAGGCCCTCCCATCTGCGATTGCCGTTTCGGCAACCGCTTTATCCAGCCTCGAGGCGAGTTCTGTGATCTCGCTGTCGCTGCTTGGATCGAACGACGCGCCGCCG
>DATEFR010000804.1:0-2507 GCA_035280545.1 Burkholderiaceae bacterium
TGGTCGCGCGGCGACGTCGTGCGCGTGCGCCTCGAGATCGACGCGCAGAGCGACATGACCTGGGTCGTCGTCAGCGATCCGATCCCCGGCGGCGCGACCATCCTCGGCTCCGGTTTGGGCCGCGACTCGGCGATCGCGACGTCGACCGAAAAGCGCTCGGGCAGCGCCTGGCCGGCCTACGAGGAGCGCAGCTTCGAGGCCTTCCGCAGCTATTACGAGTACCTGCCGCGCGGCCAGCATGTGATCGAGTACACCGTGCGGCTCAACAACCCAGGCACGTTCGCGCTGCCGCCGACGCGGGTCGAGGCGATGTATGCGCCGGAGAGTTTCGGCGAGGCGCCGAACGGGGTGGTGGAGGTGGGGCCGTGATACCAGCACTGCGGCGCGCGGGCCCTCACCCCGGCCCTCTCCGAGGGCCACGAAGGGGCCCCTTCGTGGCCCTTGGAGAGGGAGAAAATTCGCGCGTCGTGTCTTGCTCCCTCTCCCTCTGGGAGAGGGTTGGGGTGAGGGTCGCGCTGTGCACCATGCTCACGACATTCGCGTCCGCAGCCCACGCCCTTCCCACCTTCGCCGACGTGCGCGCCGCGCACCGACCGTCCGACATCACGCTGCTCGATCGTCATGGCGAGGCGATCCAGACCTTGCGCGTCGACAAGACCGTGCGCCGCCTCGCCTGGGTGCCGCTCGAGCAGATTTCGCCGGCGCTGCTGCAGGCGGTCGTGCTCAGCGAGGACAAGCGCTTCTACGAGCACAGCGGCGTCGACTGGGGCGCGGTCGCGACCAGCGCGTGGGGCAACGTCTGGAACACGAAGACCCGCGGCGCGTCGACGTTGACGATGCAGCTCGCCGGGCTGGTGGACGACGGGCTGGCGCGGCCCAGCGGCGGGCGCAGCGTCGTGCAAAAGCTCGGCCAGGCGGTGACCGCCGCGCAGCTCGAGCGGCGCTGGAAGAAGAGCGAGATTCTCGAGGCGTACCTGAACTCGGTGACCTACCGGGGCGAAATCGTCGGCATCGAGGCGCTGTCGCAGACCTTGTTCGGCAAGCATGCGAGCGGCCTCGATGCACAGGAGGCGGCGATTGCCGCGGCGCTGCTGCGCGGACCGAACGCGAAGGCCGAGGTGGTCGCGCAGCGCGCTTGCGGTGTGCTGCAGCTGCAACGGCAGGTCCGGTGCACGGGCGTGACGGCGTTGACCGAGGCGGCGCTCGCACGCCCCGGCGGCATGGTGCTGGGCGAGCAGCTCGCGCCGCACTACGCGCGGCAAGTGGTCGCGCTCGACCGCGCGCGGCCGACCGCGGAGCGCGACGCGATGCTGACGACGACCCTGGACGCGCGCCTGCAGCGCTTCGCGGTCGCGCAACTGCGCCGCCAGCTCGCCGAGCTCGCCGAGCGCAACGTCGAGGACGGTGCGGTGGTCGTGCTCGACAACCGCAGCGGCGAGGTGCTGGCGTGGGTGGGTTCCGGCGGCGATCTCTCCGGTGCGGCGCAGGTCGACGGCGTGCTCGCGCGGCGCCAGCCGGGCTCGACCTTGAAGCCCTTCGTCTACGAGCTCGGGTTCGAGCGGCGCCTGATCACGCCAGCGAGCCTGATCGACGACTCGCCGGCGCAGATCGCGACGAACAGCGGCCTGTACCTGCCGCAGAACTACGACCACGACTTCAAGGGTTACGTCAGCGCGCGCACCGCGCTCGGGGCCAGCCTGAACGTGCCGGCGGTGCGCGTCGGTGCGATGCTCGGGCCCGATGCGCTGGTCGAGCGGCTGAATGCATTCGGGTTGGCGCTGCCGCACGGCGGTGGGTACTACGGGCATGCGGTCGCGCTGGGCGCGCCGGACGTGACCTTGCTCGCGTTGACGAATGCGTATCGCGCGCTCGCGAACGGCGGGGTTTATTCGCCGGTGGCGACAAGCTCAGCGCGAACGGGGATCGAAGTTCAGCGCGTTGCCGACGCCGCATCGGTCTTCCTCGTCACCGACATCCTCGCCGACAACAACGCCCGCGCCCGCACCTTCGGCCTGACCAGCCTGCTCGCGACGCGCGGTTTCGCCGCGGTGAAGACCGGCACGAGCAAGGACATGCGCGACAACTGGTGCGTGGGCTACACCGACCGCTACACCGTGGGCGTCTGGGTCGGCAACGCGAGCGGCGCGGCGATGCATGGGGTCAGCGGCGTCAGCGGTGCGGCGCCGGTGTGGCAGGCGCTGGTGCGGCGGCTGCACGAGAACAGTCCGTCGAAAGCACCGCGGCCGCCGGCCGGCGTGGTCGCGACACGCGTCGCGTTCGACGCACGGCGCGAGCCGGCACGCGACGAATGGTTCCTCGCCGGCACCGAGCAGGCCGTGGTGCGCGGCAGCGCGCAACTCGATCCGAACCCGCGCTTCGGCATCGCGAGCCCGCGCGACGGCAGCATCTTCGCGATCGACCCGGACATGCCCAGTGCCGCGCAGCGCATCACGTTCGAAGGCGAGCCCGGCACCTGGGTGCTCGACGGCAAGCGCCTCGGCACTGCA
>DATEFR010000805.1:0-3672 GCA_035280545.1 Burkholderiaceae bacterium
GCGCGATGATCGAGAACGGAATGCGCAGGATGGACGCGAACAGCGGCACGGTCGACAGCACGACGATCAGACCGGCCAGGTTGCCGAGGTACATGCTCGCGATCAGGCCCCAGACGAAGTCCTTCTGTTCGACGAACAGCAGCGGCCCCGGCTGCAGGCCCCAGATCAGCAGGCCGCCCAGCAGCACCGCGGCGGTCGGTGAGCCCGGGATGCCCAGCGCCAGCATCGGCAGCAGCGCGCTGGTGCCGGCGGCATGCGCGGCGGTCTCCGGCGCGACCACGCCCTCGACCTCGCCGGTGCCGAATTTCGGCCCGGTCTTCGACATCTTCTTCGCCAGGCCATAGCTCATGAACGAGGCCGGCGTCGCGCCGCCCGGCGTGATGCCCATCCAGATGCCCACCAGCGACGAACGCACCGAGGTCACCCAGTAGCGCGGCAGCTCCTTCCAGGTTTCCCAGACGACCTTCGCGTTGATGCGCGCCGACTTGCCCGAGAAGTTCAGGCCCTCCTCCATCGACAGCAGGATCTCGCCGATGCCGAACAGCCCGATCACCGCGATCAGGAAGTCGAAGCCGCGCATCAGCTCGCTCTGCCCGAAGGTCAGGCGCAACTGGCCGGTGACCGTGTCCATGCCCACCGCGGCGAGCGCGAAGCCCAGCGACATCGCGATCAGGATCTTGAACGGCGAGCCCTTGCCCATGCCGACGAAGCTGCAGAAGGTCAGCAGGTAGACCGAGAAGAACTCCGGCGCGCCGAACTTCAGCGCGAACTTCGCGACCAGCGGCGCGAGGAAGGTGATCATCACGACGGCGACGAACGCGCCGACGAACGACGAGGTGAACGCCGCCGTCAGCGCCTGCCCGGCCTTGCCCTTCTGCGCCAGCGGGTAGCCGTCGAAGGTGGTCGCGACCGACCACGGCTCGCCCGGGATGTTGAACAGCACCGAGGTGATCGCGCCGCCGAACAGCGCCCCCCAGTAGATGCACGACAGCATCACGATCGCCGAGGTCGGCGACATCGAGAAGGTCAGCGGCAGCAGGATCGCCACGCCGTTCGCACCGCCCAGCCCGGGCAGCACGCCGATCAGAACGCCCAGCGTGATGCCGACGAACATCAGCGCCACGTTGGTCGGCGTCAGCACGACGCCGAAGCCCTGGATCAATGCACTCAGCTCGTCCATCGGATCTGTTCCCTAATACCCGAGAAAGCGCAGCGGCTCTAGCGTGCCCTTGTAGAGCGG
Organism: Burkholderiaceae bacterium; assembly: GCA_035280545.1. Taxonomy (GTDB): domain Bacteria; phylum Pseudomonadota; class Gammaproteobacteria; order Burkholderiales; family Burkholderiaceae_C; genus DATCSE01. The sequence goes on from DATEFR010000805.1 coordinate 1,241, forward strand.
CACCTTGAACCAGACCTCGAACATCGCGAAGAACACCGCGTTGACCAGCACGCCGATCAGCACGCTCTTCCATGCCGCGTACTTGCCCAGCACCTTCATGAACAGCGCGATGTAGATCGCCGACGCGACGTACAGGCCGAGGAACACGACGCCCAGCACGTACAGCGCCGCCGGCAACAGCACCGACAGCACGCGCACGAGCTGCGCGCGGTCGACGAACGCCTCGGTGTCGCGCGACTTGCCGAACAGCGACTGCGCGAGCACGCCGACGCTCGAGATGCAGACGATCAGCCCGATGTAGAAGGGGAAGTAGCCGGCGCCGGGGCCGTCCGTGGTCCAACCCGCGCCGAGACGGCGCGCCTCGATCACGACGACCACGCCGATCGCGAGCAGGATCGCCGCGACCACGGCATCGACGGTGCAGTTGCGGGCGAGCACCGGGCCGCCGTCCTCTTCGGGGGTCTGCGCTGGGTCTGACATGAGCGTCTCCAAACGATGTCGAACGCGACCGCCCGGGCGCGGCACGCCTGAGCGGCCCGAGGCGGCCGGTGGCCGCCTTTTTTCTTATTTGGCGGCGGCCAGGAAGCCGGCCTCGGCCATCAGCTGCCGGTGCGCCGCCTCGGCGCCTTCGAGCCACTTGCGGAAATCGGCGCCGCTCATCGCGGTGGTGTTGAACGCGCCCTTCTCCATGTACTCTTTCCAGTCCGGCGTCGCGCGCACCTTGTTCAGCAGCTCGACATAGAACGCGACTTGCTCGGGTGTCACGCCCGGCGCCATGAAGATGCCGCGCAGCATCGTGTAGTCGGTCGGCACGCCGGCCTCCTTGCAGGTCGGGATGTCGTTCCACGACTGCTTGTCGGTCACCTTCTCCTTGTACGGCATGCGGGCGTGGTCGAACACGCACAGCGGCCGCAGCGAGCCGGCGCGCCACTGCGCGACTGCCTCGATCGGGTTGTTCACGGTCGCGTCGATGTGCTTGCCCACCAGCTGCACCGCGACCTCGCCGCCGCCCTTGAACGGCACGTAGATGAACTTCGTGCCGGTCGCCTTCTCGAGGCCGACCGTGATGATCTGGTCCTCCTGCTTCGAGCCGGTGCCGCCCATCTTGAACTTGTTCGGACCGCCGGCCTTCACGGCGTTGATGAACTCGCCAGCGCTCTTGTAGGGCGTCTCGGCGTTGACCCAGAGCACGAACTGGTCGAGTGCCAGCATCGAGACCGGCGTCATGTCCTTCCAGTTGAACGGCACGCCGGTGGCCATCGGCGTCGTGAACAGGTTGGACAGCGTGATGATGATCTTGTTCGGATCGCCCTTCGCTTCCTTCACCGCGAGGAAGCCTTCGGCGCCGGCGCCGCCCGACTTGTTGACGACGACCACCGACTCCTTCATCAGCTTGTGCTTGACGATGATGCCCTGGATCAACCGGGCCATCTGGTCGGCCCCGCCGCCGGTGCCGGCCGGCACGACGAACTCGACCGGCTTGGTCGGCTCCCAGGCCGCGGCGGCCGGCAGCACGGCGCCGGCCATCAGCGCGAGCCCGGCGAGCAGGCCTCGGCCCACCGGCCATCCATCGAATCTCAATGCAAATGGGTGACGCATGGTTGTCTCCTGATGCGTGGGCCGCTGTTGTCGTGCTTTGTATCGCGGCGTTTCAGTTAACGGGATGATCGGACCCCAACAGTGCCCAAACGATTGACCGCGATCAATTTCGCGCACCAACATGATCCATGCTTACCCGCATGCAAAGCCTGTATGCGCTTTCGCTTGATCCAATCGGGGTTAACCCTGATAATCGAGCCCAATCCAGGTTTCGTCTGCAACTCCCCAAGGAAAGCACCATGTCGAACACGACCTACTCCCCGACCTTCAAGCCCGCCGCGCCGGCGTTCGTCGAGCTGCTGAGCTCGCTGTTCAAGGCGACGCCGCTGTACATCCTGATGACGGCGCTGAAGACCGCCCCGAAGCGCTGAACGACGCGCACTCCTCTGACAAAGCCGGCATCCGCCGGCTTTGTCGTTTCTGCATGCCGGAGAATCGCGCGGCCCGTCCACACTCGGAGACCGTCGCGTGGCTCACGTCCCCTCTCGTCTGTCGCTTTCGACCCGGCGATACCTAGGCCTGGTGCTCGGCCCGGTGCTGACCGTGCTGCTCGGCGCCTGCGCGGCGCCGGCACCGCCGGTCGTCGCTCCGAACGCGCAGTTGCTCGTGCAGGGGATACCGGCGATTCCGGCACAGCTCGCAGCGCAGACCGCCCCATACACCGACTTTCGCGCGCATGCCTTCGTCGCCTGGCACCCGACGAAGCGCGAGATGCTGGTCTCGCACCGCCCGGCCGGCGGCAGCACGACGCAGCTGTTTCGCGTCGCGGCGCCGCTGAGCCCGCCCGAGCAGCTCACCGACGACCGCGATCCGGTGCGCCGCGCGAGCTATGA
>DATEFR010000806.1:0-2257 GCA_035280545.1 Burkholderiaceae bacterium
GCTCGCAGCCGGCGGCAGCGCGGTCGCTCCGCCTGCGCCCGAGACGAGCTGCTGGATGTCGCCCGACTGCAACCCGATCTCGCGCAGCAGCTGGTCGACGATGGGCGCCTGCGCGCGGAAGCGCAGCGCCGAGTTGACGACACCGTCCGCAAAGCTGCCGTTGCTGTCGCCACCCCCGCCCCCGCCACCGGCCAGCCCGTCGACATGCAGGATCTTGATGCCCTCGATGCGCTCCATCGGCCGCACCGCCTCGCGGATGATGGCCTCGGCCTTTTCGACCAGGCGCAAGCGCAGCGTCGATGCGCGCGCCTCGGGCGACAGCACGTTCTGCGCCTCGTTCATCAGCCGCGTCGCCTCGGCCTCGATCTCGGCGCGCACCTTGGCGGCGAGCGCGCGGATCTTGTCGGCCTCGGCATCGGCCTCGGCCTGCGCGCGGATCGCCGCGCCGCGGTCGGCGCTGGCCTCCTTCTCGGCGCGCGCCGCCGCGGTGAGCTGCAGCGACTCGCGCTCGGCCACCTGCGCCGCCGCGATCAGCTCGATCGCCTTCTTGCGCTGCGCCGTTTCGACCTCGCGGGCCGTGAACACCTGCTCCTCGGCGGCGACGGCCTCGGCGCGCGCCTTGTCGGCCGCGGCCTGCGCCTTGCTCTGCGCCTCGCTCTCGCGTGCCACCGCGATCGCGCGCTGCTGCTCGGCCAGCTCCAGCGCCTTGCGGCGTTCGACCTCGGCAGACTGGATCGCGCGCTCCTTCGTGATCCGCTCTTCCTCGACCGTCTGGTCGGAGCGTATGCGTGCCGCCTCGATCATCTGCTTCGCGGCGATCTGCGCGCCTTCGGCGTCCTGGTCGCGCTGGGCGCGCTCGATCGCCAGCTCGGCACGCTGCTTCGCGCGCGCGAACTCGACCTCGCGCTGCTGGCTCAGCCGCGCGTATTCGCTCTCGCGGTCGATCTCCAGCGACGACTTCTCGGCCTCCAGGTTCTTGTTGCGGATCGCGACCAGCGTGTCCTGCTCGACATCGTTGCGCTGCTTCTTGCGGTGCTCGATCTGCTCGGTCAGCCGCGTCAGGCCCTCGGCGTCGAACGCATTGCTCGGGTTGAAGAACTCCATCGCGGTCTGGTCGAGCTGGGTCAGCGACGCGGCTTCGAGCTCCAGGCCGTTCTTCGTCAGGTCCTCGGCCACCGCCTCGCGCACCCGCTTGACGTAGTGGCCGCGCCGCTCGTGCAGCTCCTCCATCGTCATCTCGGCCGCGGCGGTGCGCAGCGCGTCGACGAACTTGCCCTCGACCAGCTCCTTCAGCTGCTCCGGCTCCATCGTGCGCAGGCCCAGCGTCTGCGCCGCCGCCGACACCGAGCGCGGTTCGGCCGCGACCCGCACGTAGAACTCGGCGATCACGTCGACGCGCATCCGGTCCTTCGTGATCAGCGCCTTGTCGCGCCCGCGGCTGACCTCCAGGCGCAGCGTGTTCATGTTGACGGGGATCACGTCGTGCACGATGGGCAGCACGAACGCGCCGCCGTCGAGCACGACCTTCTGCCCGCCCAGCCCGGTGCGCACGAACGCGCGCTCCTTGGAGCTGCGCAGGTACAGCCAGTGCAGCAGCCACACCACGATCGCGACGACGATCGCGACGACGAGCAGGCCGAGAAGAAAACTGCCGAATTGAGCGCCGGTCATGGCTAGGCTCCTGAAGGTGTTGCGCTGATCTGCATGAAGCGCCGCGTGGTCTCGGTCAGCGCGGTCTCGGTGGGCAGCCGCTCCATCGAGCTCGCGCCATAGAAGCCGTGGCAGCCGGGGCAGCGTTCGAGGATGTAGCGTGCGTCGTCGGGTGTTGCGATCGGTCCGCCGTGGCACAACACGAGGATGTCGGGGTTCGCGGCCTTCGCGGCCGCCGCCCAGGCATTGATGGGAGCGACGCAGCCATCGAGCGTCAACGCCGTCTCGGCGCCGATCGCCCCGCCGGTCGTCAGCCCCAGGTGGCAGACGACGATGTCGGCACCGGCCTGCGCCATCGCGCGCGCGTCGGCCTCGCTGAAGACATACGGTGTCGTCAGCAACTCCAGCTCGCGCGCCTTCGCGATCATCTGCACCTCGAGGCCGTAACCCATGCCGGTCTCCTCGAGGTTCGCGCGGAAGGTGCCGTCGATCAGCCCGACGGTCGGGAAGTTCTGCACGCCCGAGAAGCCCAGCGCGATCAGCTCGTGCAGGAAGTGCTCGGTCAGCATGAACGGGTCGGTGCCGTTGACGCCGGCCAGCACCGGCG
>DATEFR010000807.1:0-15133 GCA_035280545.1 Burkholderiaceae bacterium
CGAACGGCCTCGTGATGCTCGAGGGCGAGAAGAAGATGAAGGAAGCCACCCAGCTCTACGAAGACGCCGCGGCGACGACGCCCATGGATGCGATGGAGCGGCTGGACGTGGAGATGGCGAAGGCCGAGCTGGAGGAGTGACCCGGCGGCCGCGGGCCACCGCGCTCGTGCCCCTCCGTCATCAGGCGCGCCACGCCGCGCGCAGGCAGTTTCTCACGAGGATCCCGGGTGCATCGCCGCTCGCGTCCCGAACGTACCCGCGTGTCACGCAAAGCCGCTAGTCTTTGCCGCGGCGCTGCGCGTCGTCGCGGGTCGCCGAGAACATCAACGACACACCGAGGGAATCCACGTGACGAAGAAGATTCGACTTGATCGACTGGGCCTGGCCTTTTCGAGCGCTGCGGCGCTGGCATTGACGGCCTGCGGCGGCGGTGGCGGCAGCAGCAGCGATGCCGCTGCGCCCGCGCCTGCCTCCTCCTCCACCACCAACGTCACCACGTCGGTCATCGACGGCGCCATCAAGAACGCCCTCGTCTGCCTGGACAAGAACGGCAACGGCCAGTGCGACAGCGGCGAGGTGCAAGGCCGCACCGACGCCAACGGCAACGTGACGCTCGCGGTGCCGAACGCCGATGTCGGCAAGTACGCGATCGTCGCGATGGTCGGCACCGACGCGACCGATGCCGACACCGGCGCCGTGCCCACGGCCTACACGATGTCGACGCCTGCCGACAAGGTCGCGGTCGTGAGCCCGCTGACGACGCTGGTCCACCAGGCCATGGCGAGCGGCGCTGGCGATTCGACCGCCGCCGCGAAGCTGGTGCAGGGCGCGACCGGCCTGAGCGTGTCGGTGTTCGACGACTACACGAAGGTGGCCGCCCCGTCAGACGGCAGCCTGAACGCGGCGACGCTCGCCCGCATGATCGTGCTGGCCACGCAGCAGCAGCAGACCGCGGTCGCGGGCGGCCTCGGCGGCACCGCGATCGACGGCACGACGATCACCCAGACCGCGCTGGAAACCGCCGTGCAGCGCAAGATCCTCGAGCTGCTGCCCGATGTGGTGGCCGCACTGAACACGCCCGCGGTGCAGGCCGCGACCACCACCGCCGCGAAGGAAGCGGCGCTGCGCGATGCCGCCACGGCGCTGATCGGCAGCTCGGGCCTGTCGGCATCGGGCCTGGCGACGGCCGTGGGCGTGATCAATCAGACCAGCGCGCCGGCGACCACCGCCGCGCCGAGCGCGGGCTACAACCTGCGTGCGCTGTCATACACCGACGCGAACAACTTCACCTATCGCGTCTTCGGCGCTTCGCTCGTCCAGGCCACGCCGGACGCGAGCAACAACACGCGCTACACCGAGCGCCGCGTGCGCGGCGTGGCGGGCACGATCGCGAAGTGGAGCGCGGGCACCGAGCCGATCCGAGGGGCCGACCTGCACTGGAACGGCTCGACCTGGGTGAACTGCCCGATCAACTTCGAGAACACCAACAGCGTCCGCGACGCGCAGGGCTTCAACACCTACAACTATTGCGATTCGCTCGAGACCGGCACCAGCACGCGGGTCAGCGTCGACGTGAGCGGCAAGAGCCTGGCCGACGTCTACACGCAGATGCGCAGCGCCGGTTATACGAACCTGTGGATCGCGAACCCCGGCGTACTTGGGACGGCGACCTTCCCGGCCGGCTCGTCGGCGCTCTACCAGTCGACCGCGTCGAAGACGACCGCGATCGGGTACTACCCGGGCAGCAGCAACATCGTGACGCAGTACAGCAGCGCCGTCTCGTCCGGCGGCGACGCGACGGCCCAGCCCAGCGGCAGCGGCTGCAACTCGCCGGAAGCGAGCGCCAGCAGCACCACGAAGGCCACGACCCTCGAAGGCCTGATCGCCGCGATGCCCGGCTCGCCGTGTTCGTATGCGCAAGGTCAGTTCACCTACGGCGGCGTGACCTACAAGAGCGACGTGCCCAACGAGTGGTGGAGCAACAGCACCGTGCACCTCGGCACGATCGGCTCGGTGCTGCTGAACACCGGGACCGCCCCCGGCTACTACAGCGGCAACACGAGGCTGCGCGCCGCCTTCAAGGGCACCGGCACGAACCCCGTCACGTACTACGCGTGCAAGGAACGCTTCACCGACGGCAGCTCGCGCAACTGCACGGAGATCGGCACCGGCTCGTACACCATCACCACGCTGGGCGACGCCCGCGTGCTGAGCTTCAACAACCTGCCCGCCCAGGCCGGTTCGCTGGACTACACGCGCACGCTCGTCGAGCGTGGCGGCGTGGTGTACTTCGGCTACCAGAGCCGGATCGGCGTGTTCAACACGGCCCGGCTCAACACGACCGGTGCGAACGCGCTGCTGACCACGCTGGGCTTGCCACTCGAGGATCCTTCCGTCCCGCTCGCGTTGACGCTGGCCTCGTACCAAGGCGTCTGGGACTTCCGCGCGACCACCGCGACCTCGGGCGGCACGACCGTGTACATCGGCGCGACCGGCTCGATCGCGTGCCAGAACCGGACCACGCTGGCGTTCGTCGCCTGCACCGCGAACGTCAGCGACACGGCGACCGGCGCGTTCAGCTACGACATCGGCAGCGGCAGCAGCACGGGCTCGGGCACGCTCAGCTTCCTGACCGGCATCGGCAGCGGCACCTACCATGAGCCGGCGTCGACCCCGACCGATGGCAACTGGGCGGCGCAGCGACGCTAGCCGCTCGCTCCTGGCTCGAGGACAAGGCCCGCCATCGGCGGGCCTTTTTCATGGCGACTGAACAGGCCCCAGTCGAACCCGTGAACTGTTTGGCGTGCATTCAGCACGCGCCACGGCCCATCAACGAATTGGTCATCCCCGCGTCATGGCAGCGCCAGATGCGCGCGAACCTGCCTCGCTAGATTCATCTGGTTGCGCGTCTTGCGTAGACCACTGGAGACAGGAATGCTCAATCTCGGTCGCTTTTTCTCGTTCTGGCGCAAGCCACGTAGCTTGCCGCCGGCCGTCGCCCCGGCATCGACGATGCCTCCGACGCCTCCTGTGTTGCGTCCGGACGCGGTGCGGACGCGTGTGCCTGCACGTCCCGCTGGGTCAGGCATCGCCTATCGCCCGGACTTGGTCGATGAGCTCAAGGCAGAGCACGCTGCGCTGGTCGACGTCTACACCGCGGTGGATATGGCCATGAAGAAGGGCCAGTGGCGTGAGGTGTCCCGGCTGCTGGGCGTCATGCGTGGGTTGCTGACCGATCATCTGCTGAAGGAACGCGTCCTGTTGTACTGCTATCTGCAGAACATGCTCCCGCCCGGCGACACCAAGGCGCAAACCCTGTTCCACGGCTTCAAGGTCGAGATGGGGTCCATCGGCAAGGCGGCCTTCAAGTTCGTGGATGCACATGCTTCGCCCGAAGTCTTCGCCGATGAGAAGGTGCGCGCCGCCTTCTTCGAGCAGTACGCGGTGATCGGCAAGGTGCTCGTGGAGCGCATTCATCGCGAGGAGACGCAGCTGTACCCCATGTATCGACCGACGTCGACTGCCACGCACTAGGGTGACTAGGGTGACGCCCACGGCAGCATCAGCGCCAGCAGCAGCAGCTTCTCGAACTCCGGCTCGAACCGGTCGATGATCGCCTGCGGGTCGGGGCACAGCTGGCGGTCGGTGATCAGCCCGAACTGCACGCCACCGCCATACGAGAGGATCGAGACGCCGACCCCGATGTCGCCCGAGGCCGGCACCCAGAACATCGTCTGGCGCAAGGTCGAGCCGCAGAACATCAGTGGGGTCGCGGGGCCGGGCACGTTGGTCATCACCGCCGTGGCCTTCTTCGCGAACAGGCCGAGCAGCGCGTCCTGCACCGGCTTGATGAGCAGGCCCGCGACCGCGAGCACCGCGAACGCCAGCAGCGGCTGATAACTGTCCTTCAGCTCGGACATGCGCGCGCGCACCGCGTAGACGCGCTCGATCGGATTTGCAATGCCGATCGGCAGCACCAGCGGCGCGAGGCCGAAGCGGTTGCCGAGCTGCCAAGCCTGCTCGAGCGGGCGCAGGTTCACCGGCACCATCGCGCGGATCTGCTTGCCGGCGGGGTCATCGCCGCGCTCGCGCAGATAGTCGCCGATCGCCCCGGCGGCGCACGCGAGCAGCACGTCGTTGACCGAGCACGAGAGCGCCTTGCCGATCGCCTTGACCTGGTCCAACGGCAGCGGCTCGCCCCATGCGACGACCTTCTCGCCCAGCGGCTTGCCCTTGAGCAGCGTCGGCGAGTCGTCCGGCATCATCGCCATCGCGCCGACGTCGCCCAACACTTTCGCGCCGGTGCGTGCCATCTCGACCGAGCCCATCAGCCCTTGCTGCGGGTTGGACAGCATCTCCATCGACTTGGCGACGCCCCCGCCGTACATGCCGATCGCCTTGGTTGCGATGTCGGTCAGCGGCTTGACGACCGCATCGGCAAGCCAGTCGCCGGGATCGCCCTCGACGGGCTCGCGGCGTTTGCGCTTCGGCGGATCGGCGCCGCCGTCGGTGATCGAGAGCATCACCGAGATCAGCGCGATCCCGTCGCCGATGCAGTGGTGCACGCGCGCGATCAGCGCACTGCCGCCTTCATAGTCGTCGATCAGGTGGAACTGCCAGAGCGGATGCGCCGGGTCCAGCGGCGTGTTCGCGAGCACGCCGACCTCCGCTTGCAGCGCCTGGCGTTCGCTCTGGCCGGCCTTGCGCTGCACCGGGTGATGCACGACGTGGCGCCGGATGTCGAAACGGTCGTCATCGACCCAGCTCGCACCCATCGCATCCTGCACGACTTTCTGGCGGAAGCGCTCGTACTTCAGCAACTTGTCCTGTACGCGCTCGCACAGCGCCGCATGCGTGATGCCGGGGCGCAGCAGCCAGACACCGACGATCATCATCAGGTTCACGTCGTTGTCCATGCGCAGCCACGCGGTGTCCACGCGCGACATGCGCTCCACGCGACGTGACGACGAGGAAGGCGGCATCGGGTTTCTCCGTGAGGTCTTGTGATGAGGGCCGCCGACGATGCTGGGTAACATCCGCCCCGTCAATGGACATTTCCACTCACGTTATCCGCAGCAGCGAAGGAGAAGACGCATGGCCGATCTGAAAGCCCAGTTCGAGAAGGCGGTCGCCGAATCGAAGAGCCTGCCCGAGAAGCCGGACAACATGACGCTGTTGAAGATCTACGCGCTGTACAAGCAGGCCAGCAGCGGCGACGTGGACGGCAAGCGCCCGGGCTTTTCCGACATGGTCGGCCGCGCGAAGTGGGATGCGTGGAACGAGCTGAAGGGCAAGAGCGGCGACGAGGCGATGCAGGAGTACATCGACCTGATCGAGTCGCTGAAGTAGACCTCAGGTCTTCTTCTTCGCCGCGGCGGCCTTCTTCGCTGCCGCTGGCTTCGAGCCCGTGAGCAGCGCATCGAGGTTCTTCTCGATCTCGCTCTCGATCGTCCTTGCGAAGGCTCCGAGCAGGAAGCCGAGCTTCGCGCGCAGCTCGAAGTGGTCGGCCGCGACATGCAAGGCGCCGTTCACGCCGCTGCGCGTGAACTCGACGGTGTCGCTGTCCTCCCCTTCGAGGATGGTGCATTCCATCTCGAACTTCTTCTCGGCGTCCTCGGCCCACTGCAGTGCAACCTTGCGCGCTTTCGCGAGACCGAGCTGGTGGGTGCGGTGGATGTGAATGTCGGGCATGTCGGGCAGTCGGCGTGGTTCGTCGTCGATTCAAAGGGCCGCCAGGGCCGCGCGGCGCTCGGCATACGGCAGCGCCGCGAGACGCTTGACCTCGGCGTAGAAGCGGTTGAAGTCGCGCCCCTCGCGCTCGTACAGCCGCTCGAACGCCGGCACCAGCTCGTTGTACGCCGCGAGCACGCCGAACGCCGCATTGTTGGCGCGCGCGAACCATCCGTCATACCCGGAAAACCCGCCCCAGCGCTCGGCCTTCAGCGCCGCGTAGTCGGCGCGCAGGCGCTGCATCAGCGCAGCCTTCTGGGTGCGCTTCTCGGCATCGCTCGCGTTGCTGGTGTAGAGCGTGTTCAGTGCATCGCGATAGCGGCTGGTCAGCGCGCGGAAGTCCTGGCGCCGGCTGTCGTAGCGTTCGTAGTCCTCGCGCGCCTGCGCGCTCGCATGCTCGGTCAGCCAGCGGGCGCCGCCGATGCGCTCGACCGAGGTCGCGAACGATTCGTTGAACACCGTGTCCCCCGGCGCGAATGCGACCTGGTGCGCCAGCTCGTGGAAGACCAGCCGGGCGAGCTCGCCTTCCGGGTAGTCGATGAAGGTGTTGAGCAGCGGGTCGGCGAGCCAGTCGAAGCGCGGCAGCTTGCCCAAGGTCGAATACGCCGGCACCCCGTAGACGCTGACCTCCAGCCCCTGTTCGCGCAGTTCGGCAGCGAACGCATCGGCGTTGGCCCTGTCGTAGTAGCCGCGATAGCCGACGCACCCGACGACCGGGAAGCACCACGTGTGCAACACCAGGCTCAGCTCGGGCGCCGCGACGACGTTCCAGACAGCCGCGCCGCGCTTCAGGTCGGCATAGCGGCGGTAACTCGCGTTGTCCGGCTCCTTCAGCTCGCCGACCGCGAAGTCGCGGATGCGTTGCGACAGTTCGAGCCGCTGGCGCAGCGGCGCAGGCGTCTGCGGATCGGCCAGCCACTCGGGCACCGGCTTCGCGCTTTGCACCAGCGCGAGGTGGCCGTTGACCGATTGCGCGTAGTAGGCAAGGTTGCTGCAGCCTGCCGTCGCGAGTGCGCCCACGATGGCGACGACGGCGACGACGGCCAGGCTCCAGCGCATCGTGCGGCTCACGCCGTCTGCGCTTCCGTCTGCGCCTCGACCTGCACCAGGCAATCGTAGAAGGTCGGCGCGCGCCCGATGTCGGTCAGCCGCTGGTGCGTCAACTCGTTGACGTTGCGCCCGTCCAGCCCCAGCTTGCGCCACCAGATGCCCAGGCCGTTGACGACGCCCGGCCGCGCCCGTTCGCTGACCACGGCCTTGCAGCGGTAGCTGCCGCGCTCGTTGAACACGCGCACGATCTGACCGTCGGCGATGCGGCGCGGCGCGGCGTCGCTCGCGTGGATCTCGAGCACCGGTTCGCGCTCGATGTCGCGCAGGCTCTTGACGTTGACGAAGCTGGAGTTCAGGAAATTGCGCGCCGGCGGCGAGATCATCGCGAGCGGATAACGCGCCGCCAGCTCGGGCGTGCTCTGCGCCGATTCATAGTTCGGCACGAAGTCGGGAACGCCGAACGCCGGCGACGAGATCATGCAGCGCCCGCTCGCAGTCGGGAACCCGCCGTTCGCGAACGGCGCGTCGGGCAGCGGCAGCTGGACCCAGCCGTGCTCGCGCAGCGCCTCGAAGTCGATCTCGGCGCCGAACGCGGTGCGCGCGAGCGTCTCGTCGTCGTCGGCTAAACACGGGTCGGTGCAGCCCATCGCGCGCGCCAGCTCGCGGAAGATCTGCGTGTTCGGCTTGGCCTCGCCCAGCGGCTGAATCGCCGGCTGGTTCAGCATCGCGTAGGTGTGGCCGTAGCTGGTGTGCACGTCCAGGTGCTCGAGCTGCGTCGTCGCCGGCAGCACGTAGTCGGCGTAGTCGGCCGTGTCGGTCATGAAGTGCTCGAGCACCACCGTGAACAGGTCGTCGCGCGCGAAGCCGCGCACCACCTGCGCCGATTCGGGCGCCACCGCGACCGGGTTGCTGTTGTAGACCACCAGCGCCTCGATCTTCGGGCCGAACTCGGGCGACGACGCGCGCAGCAGGTCGTCGCCTATCGTGCTCATGTTGATCGTGCGCGGGCGCCGCGCGCCCAGTAGATCGGGCCGCTGCAGCGCCGCGTCGTTGCGGAACGACCTGAACCAGCCCGAGCTCGACAACAGCATGCCGCCGGCGCGGTCACGCCAGGCGCCGACCAGACACGGCAGGAGCGCGATCAGCCGCGCCGCGTTGCCGCCGCCACGCACCCGCTGCATGCCGTAGTTCAGGCGGATCGCGGCCGGCCGGATCGTGCCGTAGTCGCGCGCCAGGTCACGCACCTCGTCGGCGCTGATCCCGCAGACCTGCGCGACCCGCTCGGGCGGCCACTGCAGCGCCCGTTCGCGCAGCGCGGCCCAGCCCTGCTCGCCCTGCTCGACATGGTGCTCGAGGTAATCGTGATCCAGCCAGCCGTGGCGAATCAGCTCGTGCATCACGCCCAGCGCCAGCGCACCATCGGTGCCGGGCAGGATCGCGATGTGCTGGTGGCACTTCTCGGCCGTCTCGGTGCGGCGCGGGTCGATGCAGACCAGCTTCGCACCCTGGCGCTTCGCGGCGTTCGCGTAAGTCCAGAAGTGCAGGTTCGACGTGATCGAGTTGCTGCCCCAGATCAGGATCAGCTTCGCCTCCGCGAAGAACGGCGTGTGCATGCCGACCTTCGCGCCGTAGGTCGCCGCGACGCCTTCGCCGCCGGCCATCGAGCAGATCGTGCGGTCCAGCAGCGACGCGCCCAGCCGGTGAAAGAAGCGCGCCGCCATCCCCTCGCCCTGCACCAGGCCCATCGTGCCGGCATAGCTGTACGGCACGATCGCCTCGGGCGCGTGCTGCGCGATCGTCGCGAGTCGCGCGGCGATGTCGCGCAGCGCCTCGTCCCAGCCCACGCGTTCGAACCGTCCGCTGCCCTTGGGCCCGACGCGCTTCAGCGGATGCAGCACGCGCTCGGGGTGGTAGGTGCGCTCCGGATAGCGCGATACCTTGGTGCACAGCGCGCCATGCGTCGGCGGATGGTCGGGGTCGCCTTGCACCTTGACGGCCCGGCCGTCTTCGACGGTCACGCGGATCGCGCAGGTATCGGGGCAGTCGTGCGGGCAGGCCGCGCGGACATAGCGGGTGATCATGGGGGTGAACTATTGCACAGCAGTCCGCGGCACGAGTGTTGCAGGGCGGCGGTCTGCCTACGCAGCGAGTCACCCAAGGGTTATGCTCTATAGGTATACGTTTCGACCTTCCGGCGCGTGCCGCAGAGCACGCAGGCGCCCTGACGCCACGATGCCGCCGGACCACGCCCTGGGGAGTTTTGCCATGAATCGTCGTGATGCCGTCAAGCGCATCGCCGCCGCCGCTGCGGCCCTCTCGTTGCCTGCGCTGGCGCAGGGCAGCCGCATCGTGCTCGGGCAATCGGCCGCATTCAGCGGGCCGGCCGCGCAGCTCGGCATCCAGATGAACAAGGGCGCGCGCATCTACTTCGACTCGCTGAATGCCGCAGGCGGCATCCACGGCGCGCAGATCGAGCTGCGAACGCTGGACGACGGCTACGAGCCCGACCGCTGCAAGGCCAACACCGAAAAGTTCATCAAGGACGACGTGTTCGGCCTGTTCGGCTACGTCGGCACGCCGACCTGCCTGGCCGCGCTGCCGGTCGTCACCGACAACAAGATCCCGTTCTTCGGCCCCTTCACCGGCGCCGAAGCGCTGCGCGAGCCGTTCAACAAGTCGGTGTTCCACGTGCGCGCGTCGTACTTCGACGAGACCGCGCTGATCGTCAAGCAGCTGACCTACCTCGGGCTGAGGAAGATCGCGGTCTTCTACCAGAACGACTCGTACGGCAAAGCCGGTCTCGAGGGCGTCAAGCGTGCGCTCAAGCCGCTCGGCCTGGAGCCGGTCGCGCTCGGCACGGTCGAGCGCAACACGGTCGACGTGGCCGCGGCCATCAAGGAGATCGTGCCCAAGCAGCCCGACGCGGTCGTGCAGATCAGCGCCTACAAATCGTGCGCCGCGTTCATCCGCGACGCCCGCAAGGCCGGCTTCGGCGGCCAGTTCTTCAACGTCTCGTTCGTCGGGACGCAGGCGCTGGCCGACGAGCTCGGCAAGGAAGGCCGCGGCATCCTCGTCAGCCAGGTCATGCCGTTCCCGTTCTCGACGACCACCGCGATCTCGCGCGAGTACCTCGACGCGGTGCGCAAGGCCGGCGCCGACGCGACCGCGAACTACTCGAGCATGGAGGGCTACATGGCCGCGAAGGTGCTCGCCGAGGGCCTGAAGCGCGCCGGCCGCAACCCGAGCCGCGACGCGCTGGTCAACGGGCTGGAGTCGATCCAGAACGCGAACTTCGGCGGATTCACGGTCGACTTCGGGCCCAAGGACCACGTGGCCTCGAGCTTCGTCGACATCTCGATGCTGACCGAGGACGGCAAGGTCAGACGGTAGGCCAGGCCGCGAAGCGAAGGGCGAGGGGCCCCGTCCACGGGGATAGCCCCGCGCAGCGGCCGGCGAGCGATGCGGGCTCGATGCCCGCATCGCGAGTGCGCACCCGCGCCCCGGCGCTAAACTGGCTTTTTGCCGTTCCCGAGCCGCTCGATGGCGGCCGGGCACGATGCCTGCAAGGAGTCCGCATGCGCCTGAACGAATCGATACTGGCCGACGCCGCGTCCATTGCCGCGTTGCGCCGCGACATACACGCCCATCCCGAGTTGTGCTTCGAAGAGAAGCGCACCGCCGACGTGATCGCCCAAGCGCTCGCCGACTGGGGCATCCCGGTCCACCGCGGGCTGGGCACGACGGGCGTGGTCGGCATCATCAAGAACGGCAACAGCAGCCGCTCGGTGGGCCTGCGCGCCGACATCGACGCGCTGCCGATGACCGAGAAGAACACGTTCGCGCACGCCAGCAAACACCCCGGGAAGATGCACGCCTGCGGACACGACGGCCACACCGCGATGCTGCTGGCCGCGGCCAAGCACTTCGCGAAGCACCGCAACTTCGACGGCACCGTCTACCTGATCTTCCAGCCGGCCGAAGAAGGCGGCGGCGGCGCGCGCGAGATGATCAAGGACGGTATCTTCGACAAGTTCCCGATGGAGGCCGTGTTCGGCGCGCACAACTGGCCCGGCATGGCGGCCGGCCAGTTCGCGCTGCGCTCGGGGCCGGTGTTCGCGAGCAGCAACGAGTTCAAGATCACGATACGCGGCAAGGGCTCGCACGCGGCGATGCCGCATCTCGGGCTGGACCCGGTGCCGGTCGCCTGCCAGATGGTGCAGGCGTTCCAGACCATCGTCACGCGCAACAAGCGGCCGATCGACGCCGGCGTGATCTCGGTGACGATGATCCACACCGGCGAGGCGACCAACGTCGTGCCCGATTCGTGCGAGCTGCAGGGCACGGTGCGCACCTTCACGCTGGAGGTGCTGGACCTGATCGAAAAGCGCATGCAGGAGGTCGCCCGGCACACCTGCGCCGCATTCGGCGTCGAATGCGATTTCGAGTTCGTGCGCAACTACCCGCCCACGATCAACCACGACGCCGAGACCGAGTTCGTGCGCAAGGTGATGGTGGACATGGTCGGCGCCGAGAACGTGCAGCTGTTCGAGCCGACGATGGGCGCCGAGGACTTCAGCTTCTTCCTGCTCGAGAAGCCCGGCTGCTATTTCCTGATCGGCAACGGCGACGGCAGCCACCGCGCCGGCGGCCACGGCCTCGGTCCCTGCATGCTGCACAACCCCAGCTACGACTTCAACGACGAGCTGATCCCGCTGGGCGCGACGATGTGGGTCAACCTGGCCGAGAAGTGGCTGGCCACGCCGCGCTGAGCCGATGACACCGATGAGCGCGTCGACCCATTTCTCGCAGACCTACGCCGAGGCGCGTGCCAAGTTCCTCGCGGCCGCCGAAGCGGCCGATCTCGACATCGAGAGCCACGTGCACCCGATGCTGGGCCGCGACGACGAGCAGCTCGCGATGGACGTCGTGCTCGACGGCCCCCAGGATGCCAGCTCGCTGCTGCTGCTGACCAGCGCCTGCCACGGCGTCGAGGGCTTCTGCGGCTCGGGCGTGCAGGTCGCGCTGCTGGGCGACGCGGCGTGGCGCCGCACCGCGCACGAAGCCGGCGTCGCGGTGCTGTACGTGCATGCGCTGAACCCCTACGGCTTCTCGTGGTGGCGGCGCACCACGCACGAGAACGTCGACCTGAATCGCAACTTCCACGACTTCGGCAAGCCGTTGCCGGCGAACCCGGCGTACGAAGAGCTCGCCGGGCTGATCGTGCCGCACGACTGGCCGCCGAAGCCGGAGGTCGAAGCCGGCCTCGCGGCGTTCGCGCAGCGCAACGGCCCGGCCGCGCTGCAGGCGGCGATCTCGGGCGGCCAATACACGCATCCCGAAGGCGTGTTCTACGGCGGCCGCAACCCGACCTGGAGCCATGTCACGGTGCGCCACGTGCTGCGCGACCATGCACGCGGCTGCCAACGGCTGGGCTGGATCGACTTCCACACCGGTCTGGGCCCCAGCGGTGTCGGCGAGCGCATCTTCGCGTGCCGCGACGACGCGACGGCGCTGGCCCGCGCCCGCGCCTGGTGGGGCCCCAACATCACCTCGATCTACGACGGCAGCTCGTCGTCGGCGCCATTGCAGGGGCTGATGTGGCTCGCGATCTACGAGGAGTGCGCGCAAGCCGAGTACACCGGCATCGCGCTCGAGTACGGCACGATCCCGCTGCCGGAGATGCTGAACGCGCTGCGCGCCGACCAGTGGCTGGAGCTGCACCCCGAAGCACCCGAGGCGCAGCAGCGGGCGATCAAGCAGCAGATCCGCGATGCCTTCTACACCGACACGGATGCGTGGAAGGCGCGCATCCTCGAGCAGGCATTCGATGCGGCGCACGGCGCGGTGCGCGGGCTGGCTGGCGTTTCAGCGCGTTGACGGCGGCAACAACAACAACCCGCGCGCGACCAGCTCGGCTTCGCAGGAGGCCGCATCTCTGAACTGCAGCGCCTGCCACCCGGCCGCGCGCGCCGCCTCGACGTTGGAAGCCAGGTCGTCGATGAACAGCGTGTCCGCCGGTGCGATGCCGAACAGCTCGGTCGCATGCGCGAAGATCGCCGGCTCCGGCTTGATCAGATTGACCCGCGCCGAGAAGATGCCGGCGCGAAACAGCCCGATGAAGTCGTGGTTGACTTCCAGGTGCTCGGCATACGGCGCCGGCATGTTCGACAGGTAGTACAGCGCGTGCCCGGCCTCGTGCAGCCGGCGCAGCAGCGCAACCGTGTCGTGCAGCGGGACCAGCTCGTGCGGAATCGTCGCGATGACCGCCTGCACGCCGGCCAGAGGCAGTCCGGTACGCGCCACGATGCGGTGCGCGAGCGGCTCGCCCGCGATCGTGCCGCGGTCGAACTCGCCCCAGTCGCCGGCAAAGCCCTCGAAGAAGTCGGCGATCAGCGCCTGCGTGTCGGCCTCGGTGCGGGTGCGCTCGGGCAGCAGGCGCGCCATGAACTCATGCGGCTGCCAGCGGAACAGCACGCCGCCGAAATCGAAAACGATGTTCATGCGATGGCGATCGCCCTCGTCACCGCACGCGCTTCAGCAAGCCGGCCGTCGACGCATCGAGACCGCTCGCATCGCCCGACGCAAAACGCGGCAGCAGCGCGTTGCACAGCGCCTTGCCGAGCTCGACGCCCCATTGGTCGAAGCTGTTGATGCCCCACAGCGCGCCGCTCGTGAACACCCGGTGCTCGTACAGCGCGATCAGCGCGCCGAGCGAGCGCGGCGTCAGTTGATCGAGCAGCAGCGTCGTGCTCGGCCGGTTGCCGCTGAAGGTGCGGTGCTTGGCGAGCGTCGCCGGCGCGATCTCCTTGGATGCGGTCGGCGCCGTCTCGGCCAGCGCCTCGTCGGTGGTCTTGCCCTGCATCAGCGCCTGCGACTGCGCCAGGCCGTTCGCGAGCAGCATCGTGTGCTGGCGCTCGAGTTGCTCGAGCAGCGGACCGTGCAGACCGGCGATCGCATGGGTGGCGCGCTTGACCAGGATGAACTCGACCGGGATCGTGTCGGTGCCCTGGTGCAGCATCTGGAAGTACGCGTGCTGGCCGTTCGTGCCCGATTCGCCCCAGACCACCGGGCTGGTGCCGAACGGCAGCGTCTCGCCCGCGAGGTCGACGCGCTTGCCGTTGCTCTCCATCTCGAGTTGCTGCAGATACGCCGGCAGCCGCCTCAGCCCCTGGTGGTACGGCGCGACGCTGCGGCTGGTGTAGCCGTGGAAGTTGCGGTACCAGACATCGATCAGCCCGAGCAGCAGCGGCAAGTTCTTCGCCGTCGGCGCGGTCGCGAAATGCCGGTCCATCGCATGCGCGCCCTCCAGCAGCGCGCGGAAGTGCTCGGTGCCGATCGCCAGCGCGATCGGCAGCCCGATCGCCGACCACAGCGAATAGCGCCCGCCGACCCAGTCCCAGAAGCCGAAGGTCGTCGTGATGCCGAACGCGGCGGCGGCATCGACGTTGGTCGTCGTCGCGACGAAATGCTTCGCGATGTCGGTGCCGCCGTTGGCGACGAACCAGGCCTTCGCGGCGTTCGCGTTGGCCATCGTCTCCTGGGTCGTGAAGGTCTTGCTCGCGACGATGAACAGCGTCTCGCGCGGGTCGAGGCGCCGCAGCACCGGCGCGATGTCGTGGCCGTCGACGTTCGAGACGAAGTGCAAGGTCAGCTGCGGATGCGCATACGCATCGAGCGCCGGCACGACCATCTGCGGGCCCAGGTCGCTGCCGCCGATCCCGATGTTGACGACGTGCCGGATGCCGCTGGCCGCCGTGTCGCGCACGGTCTCGACATACGCGAGCATCGCATCCAGCGTGGCGTGCACATCGGCCAGCGCGTCGCTGGGCAGCAGCGTCGAGTTGCGCGGCGCGCGCAGCGCCGTGTGCAGCACGGCGCGGCCTTCGGTCGTGTTGATCGCGGCACCGGCGAACATCGCGTCGCGCCGGGCTTCGACGCCGCATTCCTTCGCGAGGTCGAGCAGGAAGTGCAGCGTCGCAGTGTCGATCAGGTTCTTCGACAGGTCGGCATACACCTCGGGCGCCTCGACGCCCAACGCGGCAAAGCGGTTCGGGTCGCGTGCGAACGCCTCGCGCAGGTCGAAGTCGCGGCCGTGCGCCTCGAAGTGGCCGCGCAGCGCGGCCCACGCCTCGGTGCGGTCGCAGCGGACGCCGGCGGCAGGTTGCCCGGCGTTCATGCTTTCAATCCATCGATCAGCGCATCCAGCTTCGCAGCGTCGGCGGCGAACACGCGGATGCCTTCGGACAGCTTGTCGCTCGCCATCGCGTCGTCGTTCAGCGCATAGCGGAAGGTCGCTTCGTTGAACGTCACCGCGTGGATGGGGGCGCCCTGCGCCGCCTTCGGATCGAGCGCG
>DATEFR010000808.1:0-2012 GCA_035280545.1 Burkholderiaceae bacterium
CCGGGGCCGATCCGGCCAAGGTGCGCCAGGCGCTGATGGGCGGCTTCGCGGCCAGCCGGATTCTCGAGGTGCACGGCGAGCGCATGGTCAAGCGCACGTTCAACCCGGGCTTCCGGATCGGGCTGCACCAGAAGGACCTGAGCCTCGCGCTGTCGGGTGCCCGCGCGCTCGGGGTCGCGCTGCCGCAGACCGCGGGGGCCGCGCAGCTGATGCAAGCCTGCGCGGCGCACGGCCTGCAGGACCTGGACCACTCGGCCACCGTGCGGGCGCTGGAGATCATGGCCGACCATCAGGTCGCGCCGGACCCCACGGCCTGACGCCGGTTTTCACCGAGACCACGGGCCTGGGTGCCGTGCGCGAGGCACGGCACTTTGTCACGTCACGCGTGCGCAGCGCCCACACGCGCCGCTTTTTTCGCCGCATAAGCCCGCCGCGCCCGGGCTTGCGGATTCACACGCATCGCCCTGCGCCGCAGACTCGCCGCCTTTCTCGGCCGCGCCTGCATGCGGCCGTTGTCATTCAAGACTTCGGGGGAAGACGCGTGGAACTGATTTGGATCATCCTGATCGGCTTTGTCGCCGGCGTCGTCGCGAAGATGCTCACGCCCGGCTCCGGCCCGGGCGGCTTCTTCGTGACCGCGGCGCTGGGCATTGCCGGCTCGATCGCCGCCACCTATCTGGGGCGCTTCACCGGGCTGTACGCGCCGGGCCAGTCGGCCGGCTTCATCGGTGCGGTGGTCGGCGCGAGCGTGTTGCTGCTGGCGTACCACGTCGTCGCGCGCAAGTAGCGGCAGCAGCGAACGACGACGGGCATGCGAGGTCCGGCGCGCTACTTCGGTTCGCCCGAATCAGCCGGCGGGGGCTCCAGCACATAGATCTCGGCAGCCTCTTCGGGCGGCAGGTGGGAGCTGTCCGCAAAGGTCTCGGATGCGTCGCGCACCGCGTCGAGCGGATGTTTCGACGGCATCAACTGCAGCAGGCGATTCGCGAAGCGTTCGATCCAGGCGGCATGGAGGGTGGGCATGGGGCTTCTCCTTCCGGCGCGGCTATCGTACGCCGGCCGACCGGCTGCGTGAGCAGGCGATTCCCTCGGATTCAGCGCTCGAGATCGTCGGCGGCGAGTCCGCCCAGGCGCATCGGCACCTCTGGCAGCAGGTCGGCGCTCACCCCCAGGTACATGTTCAGCGGATAGCGCTGAACCGGGATCTGGCGGACGATGCCGTCGCGCGCGGTGGCCTCGTAGAGATCCAGCAGCGTCTTCTCGACCTCGGTCACGCCTTCGGCATAGCGACCCATCACGAGGCGCTGCAACGCAACGGCCTGCTGCCAGTCGCCGCGTTCGTAGCACAGCCGCGCCCGGACCAGGAGCCCGGTGACGCTTTGCTCCAGCCAGTTCGACAGCGGCACCAGCAGGCGCTCGGCCGGAGCGATCTCATGCCGCTCGAGATGGAGCCAGGCGAGATCGAGCGAAATCCTCGCGTGCGATTCGCAGGCCGGGGTCGCTCGAACGATGTCGTGCAGGCGGTTCAAGCCCTGGCTCTCGCGGCCCGGCGTGAAGTAGTCGTGGAACGCGATCACGCGGTCGATCCACGGGAGCAGCCGGCGGTCCCAGGGCTGCGAACGGGACTTGAGCGCTTCGCACGCGTCGCGCATCTCATCGAAGCGACCGGCGCGCAGCAGCACGCGTATCCGCTCGATATCGCACGCGCCACGCAGGACGACGGGCTCGCGTACCTGCTCCGCCACGGCGGCGATGCATTCGAGGGCTCTGTCGTAGCGGCCGGTCATCCGCAGAAAGGTCGAACGGCCATGGACCTCGCGTGCGACGATCATCATCGCCGACGGGTCGTCGGCGAGCCCCTGCAAGGTCTCGAACAGGTTCACGAGCTCGCGGACGCGCCAGGTGACCCACGATGTTCCGAGCAAACAGATCGCCGACAGACCGAGCTGAGGTTGTTCGCGCGAGATCAGCGCGCTGTCGAACGCGGCGCGTGCGTGGGCATGGGCCTGTTC
>DATEFR010000809.1:0-4457 GCA_035280545.1 Burkholderiaceae bacterium
CCGGGGCCGATCCGGCCAAGGTGCGCCAGGCGCTGATGGGCGGCTTCGCGGCCAGCCGGATTCTCGAGGTGCACGGCGAGCGCATGGTCAAGCGCACGTTCAACCCGGGCTTCCGGATCGGGCTGCACCAGAAGGACCTGAACCTCGCGCTGTCGGGTGCCCGCGCGCTCGGGGTCGCGCTGCCGCAGACCGCGGGGGCCGCGCAGCTGATGCAAGCCTGCGCGGCGAACGGGATGCAAGACCTCGACCATTCCGCACTGGTGCGCGCGCTGGAGCTGATGGCCAACCACCCGGT
This sequence comes from Burkholderiaceae bacterium, assembly GCA_035280545.1. Classification (GTDB taxonomy): domain Bacteria; phylum Pseudomonadota; class Gammaproteobacteria; order Burkholderiales; family Burkholderiaceae_C; genus DATCSE01. The sequence goes on from DATEFR010000809.1 coordinate 296, forward strand.
CGCACCCGACGCCTGAACCGCGTCCGGCATCCGCACCCGGGCGACCGGGATAATCGGCGCATGAACAGCATCCCGTCGCCCCAGCAAGACCCGCGCGGCTTCCTGCGCGCATTGTTCGATGCCGCCGTCGCCCAGGCGGTGCCCGGCCCCGAGGCTGCACGCTTTCTGCCGCCGCCGCCCAAGGGCCGCACGCTGGTGCTGGGCGCCGGCAAGGCCGGCGGCGCGATGGCCGCGGCGGTCGACGCGCTGTGGCCGAAGAACGCGCCCATGTCGGGGCTGGTCGTCACGCGCTACGACTATGTGCCGCCGGCGTACAAGGCCAACCCGGGGCGCATCGAAGTCGTCGAAGCGGCGCACCCGGTGCCTGATGAAGCGGGCCGCCGCGCGGCGCAGCGCATCGCCGCGTTGACCGCCGGGCTGACCGCCGACGACCTGGTGCTGTGCCTGATGTCGGGCGGTGCGTCGTCGCTGCTCGCGATGCCGGCCGACGGCATCACGCTGGACGAGAAGCAGGCGGTCAACAAAGCGCTGCTGAAGAGCGGCGCCGCGATCGACGAGATGAACTGCGTGCGCAAGCACCTCTCGAAGATCAAGGGCGGCCGGCTTGCCGCGATGTGCGCGCCGGCCCAGGTCGTCACGCTGCTGATCAGCGACGTGCCCGGCGACGCGCCCGAGGTGATCGGCAGCGGCCCGACCGTGCCCGACAGCACGACCTGCGCCGATGCGCTGCGCATCCTCGCGCGCTACGGCATCGAGATCCCGGCCGCCGCGCGGGCCGGCCTGGAGAGCGGCCGCCTCGAGACCCCGAAGCCGGGCGACACGATCTTCGCCGGCCACGCGGTGCACATGATTGCGACGCCGCGCCAGTCGCTCGATGCCGCGGCCCGTGTCGCGCGCGATGCGGGCATCGCGGTGCACGTGCTGTCCGACGAGATGGAAGGCGAGTCGCGCGAGGTCGGCAAGGTGCATGCGGCGCTCGCGCGTTATGTCGCGAGGCACGGGCAGCCGTTCGCGAAGCCCTGCGTGATCCTCTCGGGCGGCGAGACGACCGTGACCGTCAAGTCCAAGGGCGGCCGCGGCGGCCGTGCGACCGAGTTCCTGCTCGGCTGCGCGATCGCGCTGCAGGGGGAGCCGAACGTGCACGTGCTGGCCGCCGACACCGACGGCATCGACGGTGTCGAGGACAACGCCGGCGCGCTCGTCATGCCCAGCACGCTTGCGCGCGCCGCGGCGCAGGGCCTGAAGGCGCAGGACTTCCTCGACCGCAACGACGCCTACAACTTCTTCAAGCCGCTGGGCGACCTGATCGTGCCGGGGCCGACGTTCACCAACGTCAACGACTTCCGCGCCGTGCTCGTGCTCTGAACGCACGCGCTGGCGGCTGACCTGCGGCACGCGGGATGCGTGCGCGGCGGGTCCGCGTGCCGTTCTTCACGGGCCGCGGTGCCGTGCTCGGCCAAATGGCCGATCCCGCGGCGCGGGCCCGTCAGAAAAAATTCTTCGCAATGAACGCGAGGCCCTCAGGCCGATGCGCGCAGACCTTGAGACTTCACTCATTGCGGAGACCCGATGAAACCGAATCGATTGAACCTTCTGCTGGCCGCGAGCGGCCTGTGCACGCTGATGCTCGCCGGCTGCGGCGGCGGCGGCGATGACGGCAGCAGCGCCGGCACCGGCACGACGACGACCACGACCACGACCACGTCGAACGCGCTGACGATCAGCGGCGTGGCGGCCAAGGGCGAGGCGATCGCCAGCGGAACGGTCTCGGCCAAGTGCGCCGCGGGCAGCGCGGCCACGGCCTCGACGGCAAACGACGGCAGCTACACGATCAGCGTCAGCGCAGGCGCCCTGCCTTGCGTGCTGCAGGTGACCTCGTCCGACAGCACCGTCACGCTGTACTCGGTGGCGGCGGGCTCGGGCAGCAGCGCCACGGCCAACATCACGCCGCTGACGCAGCTGGTCGTCGCGAGCCTGACCGGCGCCGATCCGGCCAGCTACTTTGCGAGCTTCGACAACAGCGCGGCGAGCGCCGTCACGAGCAGCGCGCTGACGGGCGCGCAGACGGCCGTCGTCAGCACCTTGGCCGCCGCCGGCATCGACGTCAGCGCCTCCGCCGTGGGCGATCTGCTCACCGGCACGCTGACCGCGAAGAGCACGACCACGACCGCCGGCAACGCCTACGACGTCGCACTCGACGCGCTGGCCGCCAAGCTCGCCAGCACCGTCGACAGCGCGGGCGCCGCGATGACTTTGGCGACGCTGACCGCGACGGTGGCCGCGACCTCGAGCGCGGCGACCCCGACAACGTCGACGACGTCGACCAGCAACACGCCATCGCTGCCGGCCGATCTGCTGCTGAAGACCGCGGCCAGCAACTGCTCCGCGCTGCGCAGCGGCACCTACCGCGTCGTGCTGCCGGCTGCCGGCGCGGCGCTCGCCGACCAGTACGGCACGATCACGATCGATGCCGCCACGCTGGCCGTCACCTACACCGACGGCAGCCCCGGCACCTGGGCTGCCAACGGCAACTGCCGCTACTCCGACGACAACGGCAAGACCGACATCGTGGTCTCGCAGGCCGGCGTGCTGGTGGCCCGTTCGTACGACAGCGACACCGGCACCTACAAGCCCGTGATCGCGTTCCCGGTGCAGAGCCACACGCTGGCCGAGCTCGAAGGGACGTGGAACACGCTGGGCATGCAGTACGACAGCAGCAGCGCCGCATACGTCGGGGCGACGGCCACGGCCACGTTCAGCGCGACCGGCACGCTCAGCGCCGTCTCGGTGTGCAGCAATGCCAGCACCTGGAGCGTTGCGAGCTGCAGCGAACAGGCCAGCGGCCTGCCGAGCTTCCAGGCCAATGCCGACGGCGGCTTCGACGTGATCGACGCCGGCGGCACGACGGCCAGCGGCCGCACCTTCGCGTACAAGGCGGGCAACGGCGACCTGATGATGCTGCATGTCGACGCCGACGGCAGCTTCGAGGTGCGCACCAAGCAACGCACGAACGACCTGCCGGCGGTCGGCCGCGTCAGCACGGGCTGGGACTTCCGGTTCACGAACCACGGGCTGGCCACGCCGACCGTGAGCGAATCGACCAACACCGTGACCGCGACCGACTCGGCGGCGAGCAGCTACACGCGGCTGGCGAAGACCCTGGGCGCGACCGACGAGCACCTCGAGACCGTGCTGGTCAACAGCCCGCGCAACGGCTACAACTTCCGCGCTGCCGCGACCGTGACGGGCACCGACGGGACCACCGTCGTGAACGTGGCCGAGTGGACCAACCTCGTGCTGCGCGGCATGGGCCTGAACGCGCTGCTGCGTCCGGCGCAGAAGCAGTTCATGTTCTCGGTGCAGCAGCCCTGAGCGCAGACTGCCGCATCGGCTGAACGCCCTGCTCCGGCAGGGCGTTTTTCGTGCCGCGGCCGCGCGCGGCGGCCGGCATCACACGGTAGGCTCTCGCCCCATGTCACGTCGACCCGTACGTCCTCTGCTCGGCCTGGTTCTGGCGGTGTTGGTGCTGCTGTGCGGCGCAAGCGGCGAGGCTGCCGCCGAGCCCGATCAACTCGTCGAGTTGCACGAGGCCCGCTTCGAACGCGGCGACGCGGCCCCCGGTGAAGTCGTCCGCCTGCCGGACACCTGGGCCTTGCGCGGGCTGCTGCCGCGCGGGCAGGGGCGCTATCGGCTCAGCTTCGATCTCGCGCAGGCGCCCGCGCAGATGTGGGCGTTGCGCATCGATCGGATCAGCAGCATGCACGCCGTGGCCGTGAACGGCCGGCTGGTGCACGTGGGGCGCGACCTGGCGCCGTACAGCGGCCGCCCGATCGCGCAGATGATCGAGCTGCCGCCGGATGTGCTGCACGCCGGCGCGAACGAGATCCGCATCGAGGTCGACTACCGCAACCGCGCCGGCCTGGCGCCGCTGCAGCTCGGCCCGCAGCAGCGCGTCCGGGCCGACTACGAGCGCCACGTCGCGTTGTCGGAGACCTTGCCCGAAAGCCTGAACATCGCCGGTGCGGCGTTCGGCCTGTTCATGCTCGCGATCTGGCTGCGCCGGCGCAGCGAGGTCGCGATCGGCTGGTTCGGTGCGCTGTGCATGCTGGTCTCGGTGCGCAACTACTGCTATTTCGTGGTCGATGGCCCATCGCTGCCGGCC
>DATEFR010000810.1:0-11348 GCA_035280545.1 Burkholderiaceae bacterium
CCACCACCTGCCCCCGTTGGGCTGCACCAGCAGGAACAAGCCCCCCCCATCGAACAGCTTGTAGGGCTTGTCCTGTGTCGGCGCCTTCCGTACCTGGAGATCTGTCAGCGGCATGGGGGTAACTCGATCGAGCAAAACGCCTGAGGCGTCCCGTTACCCCCAACTATACCCCCAGCACCGATTGGCTCCGGTCGAATCGCTTGAGACAGAACCGGACGCCAGAGAAAGAAAAACGCACCTAAGTTGTTGATTTACTTAGGTGCGTCGGGTCGTGCTGAGATCACTTGGGATCTCGTTGGACTATCGTCTGGTGGAGCTGGGGGGAATCGAACCCCCGTCCGAAAGCCATTGCCGGGCAGATCTACACGCTTAGCTGACTGATTTGATTTTAGAAGCCCGGGTCGCGCAGCAGCACGCTACCGAGGCTTCGAGTCACTTGATTTAGCTTCGGACCGAGTGACCCGACCCGAAGCGAGCCAATGTGTATGACCTCGCAGTCCTCAGGTTACCCCTTGGACCCAGCCCATCGGCCAACTGTTGCGAGGCTCACCGGTATTAAGCGGCGAGAGCGTACGAAGAGTCGTTCGCAGTTACTTTGTTTCCAGTGGATTTACGAGCGTACTGGTGCTCGGCGTGCCCTGTTCCAGCTCCGTACCCTCGTCGAAGCCAGGTCAGCCCCAGACCGTGTAGTTTAGGCCAACGCGAGCAGCTTCAAGAGCTCGTCGGCCGTGTGCACGACATGGTCGGCGCCCCATGCGTCGATCGGATCGCCGGCCCCCAGATAACCCCAGGCCGCGATCACGGTCACCATGCCGGCGGCGCGGCCAGCCTGCACGTCGCGCAGGTCGTCGCCGACGTACGCACACACCGCGGGCGGCACGCCGATGCGCCGGGCGGCTTCCAGCAGCGGCTCCGGGTGCGGCTTGGCGTGCGGCGTCGTGTCGCCGCAGACCAGCGCCGCGAGACGCTCGTCCAATCGCAACGCCCGCGCGAGCGGCTCGGCAAAACGGCTCGCCTTGTTGGTGACGACGCCCCAGGGCCGCGCCGCGGAATCGAGGGCATCCAGTACCGGCAACATATGTTCGAAGACATGCGTCTCGCGAGTCATCCGTTGCTCGTAACGCTGCAGGAACTCGTCGCGCAGGGCCGCGAACGATTCGTGATCGGGGCCGACACCGAACGCCCGGCCGACCATCCCGCGCGCGCCGGCACCGACCATCGGCCGGAAGTGTTCGACGCCCAACGCCGGCAAGCCGCGCGCGAGTCGCATCTCGTCGCCGGCACCGGCGAGGTCGGGTGCGCTGTCGATCAGCGTGCCGTCGAGATCGAACAGCACGGGGCCCATCAGCGGTGCAACCGCGTTGACTTTGTTCATCGTCACGCGGGCTTGCGGAACGCCATCAGGTAGTTGACGTCGGTGTCGTTCGAGAGGCTGTAGACCTGCGTGATCGGGTTGTAGCCCATGCCGCGCGTCTCGGTCAGCTCGAGGCCCGCATCGCGGCCCCAGCGCGCAAGCTCGCTGGGCCGGATGAACTTTGCGTACTCGTGCGTGCCCTTGGGAAGCAGCTTCAGCACATGCTCGGCACCGACGATCGCGAACGCAAACGACTTGGGATTGCGGTTGATCGTCGAGAAGAACACCCAGGCGCCCGGTGCGGCAAGCGTCGCGCAGGCAGAGACGATCGCGGCCGGATCCGGCACGTGCTCCAGCATCTCCATGCAAGTCACGATGCCGAACGCACCGGGCATCTCGGCCGCCAGCGTCTCGGCCGCGACCTCTCGGTATTCGACATCCTGCGTACCCGCCTCGAGCGCATGCAACTCGGCCACCTTCAGCGACTTGGTTGCGAGATCGATGCCCAGCACGTTCGCGCCGCGCCGCGCCATCGCGTCGCTGAGGATGCCGCCACCGCAGCCGATGTCGAGCACGCGCTGGCCGCGCAGCTTCGCATGCGCAGCTATCCATTCGAGGCGCAGCGGGTTGATCTGATGCAGGGGGCGGAACTCGCTTTCGGTGTCCCACCAGCGATGCGCGAGCTCGCTGAATATGGCGAGCTCCTGAGGGTCGGCATTGATCGTCATGCGCAGATGGTAGCGGCGCTCCACAAATGCAAAGCACTGCCGAGGCGGGATGAAAAGCAAAAGCCCCGCCAAGGCGGGGCTTTGAAGGCAATCGACGCGAGGCCGATTACTTGCCGCGGGTACCGACCACTTCGATTTCCACGCGACGGTTCTTCGCGCGGCCTTCGGCGGTCTTGTTGTCGGCGACCGGCTGCTTCTCGCCCTTGCCTTCGGTGTAGACGCGGTTCTTCTCGACGCCCTTGCTCACCAGGTAGGACTTGACAGCCTCCGAACGGCGCACCGACAGCTTCTGGTTGTACGCGTCCGCACCGACCGAGTCGGTATGGCCGACGGCGATGATCACCTCGAGGTTGATACCGCCCATCTTGCTGACGAGGTCGTCGAGCTTGGCCTTGCCTTCCGGCTTCAGCGTGGCCTTGTCGAAATCGAAGAACGCGTCGGCGGCGAACGTGACCTTCTCGCTGGTCGGGACCGGAACGACTGCGGGAGCCGGCGCCGGCGGGGGCGGCGGAGCAACCGGAGCGGGCGGCGGGGCGACCGGGGGCGCCGGCGGCTTCAGCGCGCCGTCGCAATCCGCGAGAGCGGTGGCGGGCGTCCAGGTGCCATCGCGCCAGCACAGTTCATTCGTGCCGTTCTTCCACGGAAGCTTGGAGTCTTGGCCGCTGACCCAGTTGTCAACGGACTGCGCGAATGCGCCGGACATGGAAGTTGCGAGGGCAGCGGTAGCAAAGAGCGACGCCACCTTGTTCAGTTTCTTCATGATTCTCCTCTCGAGGGAAGGCGCAGTAATGTTCTGCAAAACATCCGAACCGGAATCGGAAAGTACTGGCTAACTCCCGCGCGTGTAGAACGTACCGGGCGCTGACCACCGACCGATTTATTGTGCCATAGGGCCTCCGCGCAACAGCCTTTTGGCCGCCTCGTGCGCGCCTTGTGAGCCCGTTGTTGCGTCATCGCGACAAGCCGCGGCACTTACAATCAATCGCTTCGCGCCGCTCTCGCTGATTCGCGCGCCTCCTCTCGAACGCCAGGCCAAAGCGCCCGCGCCACAAACGAATGACCCAGTTCGCCAAGGAAACCTTGCCCATCAGCCTCGAAGAGGAGATGCGGCGGTCGTATCTCGACTATGCGATGAGCGTGATCGTCGGACGCGCATTGCCCGACGCGAGAGACGGCTTGAAGCCCGTGCATCGACGCGCGCTGTTCGCCATGAGCGAACTGAACAACGATTGGAACCGGCCTTATAAAAAGAGCGCGCGCATCGTCGGCGATGTGATCGGTAAGTACCACCCGCACGGCGACCAGTCGGTGTACGACACGATCGTGCGCCTGGCGCAGGACTTCTCGATGCGCCACATGCTGGTCGACGGCCAGGGCAACTTCGGCTCGGTCGACGGCGACAACGCGGCGGCGATGCGCTACACCGAGATCCGTCTCGCGAAGATCGCGCACGAGATGCTGGCCGATCTCGACAAGGAGACGGTCGACTTCGGTCCCAACTACGACGGCAGCGAGAAAGAACCGCTGGTCCTGCCGACGCGCTTGCCGAACCTCTTGGTCAACGGCTCGGGCGGCATCGCGGTCGGCATGGCGACCAACATTCCGCCGCACAACCTCAACGAAGTCGTCGACGCCTGTCATCACCTGCTGAAGAACCCGGACGCATCCATCGACGAGCTGATGGAGATCATCCCGGCGCCCGACTTCCCGACCGCCGGCATCATCTACGGCCTTTCGGGCGTGCGCGAGGGCTATCGCACAGGGCGCGGCCGCGTCGTGATGCGCGCGCGCGTGCACTTCGAGGAGATCGACAAGGGCACGCGCTCGGCGATCATCGTCGACGAGATCCCGTACCAGGTGAACAAGAAGACCTTGCTCGAGCGCATCGCCGAGCTGGTCCACGAGAAGAAGCTCGAAGGCATCAGCCACATCCAGGACGAGTCGGACAAGTCCGGGATGCGCGTCGTGATCGAGCTCAAGCGCGGCGAAGTGCCCGAGGTCGTGCTGAACAACCTGTACAAGCAGACGCAGCTGCAGGACACGTTCGGCATCAACATGGTCGCGCTGATCGACGGCCAGCCGAAACTGTGCAACCTGAAGGACCTGATCGAGGTCTTCCTCGAGCACCGGCGCGAGGTCGTGACCCGCCGCACCGTATTCGAACTGCGCAAGGCACGCGAGCGTGGCCATGTGCTGGAAGGCCTCGCGGTTGCGCTCGCCAACATCGACGAGTTCATCGAGACGATCAAGAACTCGCCGACGCCGCCGGTCGCCAAGGCCGCGCTGATGGGCAAGAGCTGGGATTCCGCGATGGTGCGCGAGATGCTCGCGCGCGTCGCCGGCGACGCGACGGGCGGGCTGGACGCGTACCGCCCCGAGGGCCTCGCGAAGCAATACGGCATCCAGGCCGACGGCCTCTACCGCCTCTCCGAAGAACAAGCAGGCGAGATCCTGCAGATGCGCCTGCAACGCCTGACCGGCCTCGAGCAGGACAAGATCCTCGGCGAGTACAAAGAGGTGATGGCGCAGATCACCGACCTGCTGGACATCCTCGCGAAGCCGGCGCGCGTGACGACCATCGTCTCCGACGAGCTGACCGCGATCAAGACCGAGTTCGGCCAAACCAAGGTCGGCGCGCGCCGCAGCCAGATCGAGCACAACGCGCAGGACCTCGGCACCGAGGACCTGATCACACCGACCGACATGGTCGTGACGCTCTCGCACACCGGCTACATCAAGAGCCAGGCGCTGTCCGAATACCGTGCGCAGCGCCGTGGCGGCCGCGGCAAGCAGGCGACCCAGACCAAGGAAGACGACTGGATCGACCAGCTCTTCATCGCAAACACGCACGACTACATCCTGTGCTTCACGAACCGCGGCCGCGTGTACTGGCTGAAGGTCTGGGAGGTGCCGCAGGGCTCGCGCGGTTCGCGCGGCCGGCCGATCGTCAACATGTTCCCGCTGCAGCAGGGCGAGAAGGTCAACGTCGTGCTGCCGCTGAACGACGGCTTCCGCAGCTTCCCGGCCGATCACTACGTGTTCATGGCGACGGCGCAAGGCGTCGTCAAGAAGACCGCGCTCGACGAGTTCAGCAACCCGCGCAAGGCCGGCATCATCGCGGTCGACCTCGACGAGGGCGACTACCTGATCGGCGCCGCGCTGACCGACGGCAAGCACGACGTGATGCTGTTCTCCGACGGCGGCAAGGCGGTGCGCTTCGACGAGGAAGACGTGCGCCCGATGGGCCGCAACGCGCGCGGGGTCAAGGGCATGCAGCTCGACGAGGGCCAGAGCGTAATCGCGATGCTGGTCGCCGAAGATGAATCGCAAAGCGTGCTGACCGCGACCGAGAACGGCTACGGCAAGCGCACGCCGATCACCGAGTACACGCGCCACGGCCGCGGCACCAAAGGCATGATCGCGATCCAGCAGAGCGAGCGCAACGGCAAGGTCGTCGCCGCGACGCTGGTGCGCGCCGACGACGAGATCATGCTGATCACCGACAAGGGCGTGCTGGTGCGCACCCGCGTCTCGGAGATCCGCGAGCTGGGCCGCGCGACCCAGGGCGTGACGCTGATCGCGCTCGACGAAGGCACGCAGCTCAGCGGCTTGCAGCGCATCGTCGAGAACGACGCGAACGCCGACGCCCCCACCGAACCGACCAGCGGCGAACCCCCTGCCGAGGAGAATTCCTGATGAAAGCCATTGTTGCCGCGGCGCTGCTGGCCGGCGCCACGTGGGCGCATGCCCAGCCCGCCGCATCGGCGCCCTCTTCGGCGCCCGTCTCGCAAGCGAAGAAGGACCTGATCGCGAAGGTGCTGGTGCTGCAGCAGCCCGGCTACGAAGCGATGGCGCGCGACATCGTGATGCGCCCGGCGCTGCAGCTCGGCCAGGAAGCGGGCGCCGCGCTGCAGAACGTTCCGGCCGACAAGCGCGACAGCGTCGGCAAGAGCATCGATGCCGACATCCGCAAGTTCATCGAAGAGTCCGTGCCGGTGCTGCGCGAGCGCGCGATCAAGGCCGCGCCGACGACGATTGCGCCCATCCTCGAGGAGAAGATGACCGAGGACGAGCTGAAGCAGCTCGTGGCCTGGCTCGACTCGCCGACCGCGAAGAAGTACCAGCAGGTCGGCGGCGAGCTGCAGAACGCGATGGGCCAGAAGCTCATCGGCGAGGCCGGCCCGCTCTTGACGCCCAAGCTGCAGGCGCTCGCGCAGAAGGTGCGTGTCTCGCTGGGCGTGCCTCCGCCCGGCAACGGTGCCAGCGGCGCTGCGCCGGCCAAGCCTGCTGCGGCCGCCGCGCCGAAGCCCGCGGCCAAGCCCGCGAGCAAGTGAGGACCACGGCCGATCGCGCGGTGCCAGAATTGATCCCCGCACCATGACCACCGCCCCCAACCCCGATCTGTCGTCGTTCCGCGCGCGGATCGACGAGATCGATCGCGAACTCCTGGCCCTGCTGAATCGCCGCGCCGGACTCGCGCAGCAGGTCGGCGAGCTGAAGAAGCGCGAAGGTTCGGTGGCCTTTCGGCCCGAGCGCGAGGCCCAGGTGATCGATGGGCTGAAAGCGGTCAATCCGGGGCCGTTGATGACCGACAGCGTCGCGCCGATCTGGCGCGAGATCATGTCGGCCTGCCGCGCGCTCGAGACGCCCACGCGCGTGGCGTACCTCGGCCCGGCCGGCACCTTCAGCGAGGAGGCCGCGCTCGGCTTCTTCGGCTCGAGCATCGTCAAGGTGCCGTGCGCCAACTTCGACGAGGTGCTGCAGGCAACCAGCGCCGGCGCGGCCGACTTCGGCGTCGTGCCGGTCGAGAACTCCAGCGAAGGCGTGGTCACGCGATCGCTGGACCTGTTCCTGACGACGCCGCTGTTCATCATCGGCGAGACCAGCCTGTACGTGCGCCACAACCTGCTGCGCCGCGAGAACTCGCTGGAAGGCATCACGGCCGTCTGCGCGCATCCGCAGGCGCTTGCGCAATGCCATGCGTGGCTCAGCAACCACCTGCCGAACATCGAGCGCCGGCCGGTCGCGAGCAATGCCGAAGGCGCGCGACTCGCCGCCGAAGACGCGAGCCTGGTCGGCATCGCGAGCAGCCGCGCCGCGAGCGAGTTCGGCCTGCACACGATCGCACCGGCGATCCAGGACGACGCGCACAACCGCACCCGCTTCGCGATCCTCGCGCATCCGCACCAGCATCCGCAGCCCAAGGCCTCGGGGCACGATTGCACCAGCCTCGTCGTCTCGGTCGCGAACCGGCCTGGCGCGGTCTACGACATGCTCGCACCGCTGAAGCGCCACGGCGTCTCGATGACACGCTTCGAGTCGCGGCCCGCGCGCTCGGGCCAGTGGGAGTACTACTTCTACATCGACCTGCAAGGCCACCCCGACGAGCCCGAGGTCGGCGCCGCGTTGCGCGAGCTGCGGGAGGTCTGTGCGTTCTTCAAGCTGCTCGGCACCTACCCGATCGACGTGCACTGAGGCAGTACGGCGATGTTCAACCAACTCGGTCTGATCGGATGCGGCCTGATGGGCGGCTCGTTCGCGCTGGCATGCAAGCGCGCCGGCCTCGTCAAGCGCGTGATCGGCTACAGCAAGTCGCCGTCGACCACCGAGCGCGCGAAGAAGCTCGGCGTGATCGACCAGGTTGCCGAGTCGGCGCTGCTCGCGGTATCCGGCTCGGACATCGTGCTGATCGCGGTGCCGGTCGCCGCGACCGAATCGACCTTCAAGGCGATCCGGCACCTGGTCGAGCCCGGCGTGCTGTTCATGGATGTGGGCTCGACCAAGCGCGATGTCGTCGACGCGGCACGCCGCGTGCTGAAGGAACGCGTCGGCTCGTTCGTGCCGGCCCACCCGATCGCCGGCAAGGAAGCCGCCGGCATCGCGCATGCCGACGCGACGCTGTACAGCGGCCGCCAGGTGATCCTGACGCCGCTGCCGCAGACCGACCCCGATCTGGTTCAGAAGGCGACCGACACCTGGGCCGCGATCGGCGCGCAGGTGCTGCGGATGACGGCCGAGAACCACGACGCGGCGTTCGGCGCCGTGAGTCACCTGCCGCACATGCTGGCATTCGCGTACTTCAACTCGGTCGCGCGGCAGCCGGCCGGCAAGGACTTCCTGTCGCTCGCCGGCCCGGGTTTTCGCGACTTCACGCGGATCGCCGCGAGCGACGTCGACGTCTGGCGCGACGTGCTGCTGTCGAACCGCGAAGAGGTGTTGAAGCAAGCCTCACGCTTCCGCCATGCACTGGACGCGATGGAGCTCGCGATGAAGTCGGGCAACGCCGCCGCGCTCGAAGACATGATCCGCAGCGCCTCCGAGGCGCGCGGCGCGTGGCAGATGAATTCGAGCAAGCCCACCACGTACCGTTGAGCGTGTTCGCCGCCTTCGCGGCGGCACACGCCGGACTCCCGCCGCCGCGGGAGTGACACACTTGCGCGCATGTACACGACTCGTTTTCTCGACATCCCGCCGCTGCAGTCGGCCCGCGGCACGATCCGCCTGCCGGGCTCCAAGAGCATCTCGAACCGTGTGCTGCTGCTCGCGGCCTTCAGCGAAGGCAGCACGCTGATCCACCACCTGCTCGAGTCGGACGACACGCAGGTGATGCTGGACGCGCTGCGTGCGCTGGGCTGCGGCGTGCAGCGCATCGAGAACGATGCCGGCACGGTCCGCGTCGACGGGCTGGGTGCGCGCGCGGCCGCATCCGGGGCCGACCTGTACCTCGGCAACTCCGGCACCTCGGTGCGCTCGCTGACCGCGGCGCTCGCGGTGATCGCGGCAACGCAGGGCGCGCGCTTCACGGTGCGCGGCAACGCCCGCATGCACGAGCGGCCGATCGCCGACCTGGTCGATGCGCTGCGGCCGCTGGGCTGCCCGATCGCCTACACCGGTCGCGACGGCTACCCGCCGCTCATGATCGGCGACGGGCGCGTCCATGCCCTGAACCTCGAGACGCCGATCCGCGTACGCGGCGATGTCTCCAGCCAGTTCCTGACCGGGCTGCTGCAGGCGCTGTGCCTGGTGCGTGCCGAGCGCGACGTGACGATAGAGGTCATCGGCGAGTTGATCTCGAAGCCGTACATCGAGATCACGCTGAAGTTGCTCGCCCAGTTCGGCGTCACGGTGCGCCATGAAGGGTGGGCGCGTTTCGTGATCCCGGCCGGCAGTGCCCTGCGCTCGCCGGGCGAACTGCAGGTCGAGGGCGACGCGTCGTCGGCCTCGTATTTCGTCGCGCTCGGCGCGATCGCGGCCGAGCCTGCGGCGCCGCTGCGCATCGAAGGGATGGGCCGCACGGCGATCCAGGGCGACGTCGCCTTCGTCGCCGCCGCGCAGGCGATGGGCGCGCGCGTGACCTGGGGCGATCACTGGGTCGAGGTCGCACGCGGCGAGTGGCCGCTGCGCGCGGTCGAGCTGGACTGCAACCACATGCCCGATGCCGCGATGACGCTCGCGGTGATGGCGCTGTATGCGTCCGGCACGACGAAGCTGACCAACATCGCGAGCTGGCGCGTCAAGGAGACCGATCGTCTCGCCGCGATGGCCGCCGAGCTGCGCAAGCTCGGCGCCGGTGTGGCCGAAGGGCCGGACTGGATCGCCGTGACCGCCCCGCCGGCCTGGCGGGCCGCCAGCATCGAGACCTACGACGACCACCGGATCGCGATGTGCTTCTCGCTCGCCGCGTTCAACCCGCTGACCGTCCGCGCCGCCGTCCGGCCCGAGCCATCGACCGCGGCGGATTGGGCGAAGCCGCGGTCCGAGCGTATCGTGCGCAACCCGGCCGACCAGCGCGCCGTTGCGGTGCGCATCCTCGACCCGCGCTGCGTCGCGAAGACCTTCCCGGACTACTTCGAGACGCTGTTCGGCCTGGTCACCGCACGCACCTCGGACATCCCGGTGATCGCGATCGACGGCCCGTCGGCTTCGGGCAAGGGCACGCTGGCCGAGGCGGTCGCCGCGGCGCTCGGCTACCACCAGCTCGACTCCGGTGCGCTGTACCGCGCAACCGCCTGGGCCGCGATGCAACAGGGCGTTGCCGGCGACGACGAGCACGGCCTCGCGCAACTCGCCGAGTCGCTGGACCTGCACTTCGGCGGCGGCCGGATCCGGCTCGCCGGCGACGACGTCACCGACGCGCTGCGACGCGAGGACGTCGGTGCCCTCGCCTCCAAGGTCGCCGCCTGGCCGCAGGTGCGCGACGCGCTGCGCGCGCTGCAGCTGTCGTTCCGCCGCCTGCCCGGCCTGGTGGCCGACGGGCGCGACATGGGCACGGTCGTCTTCCCGACCGCCGCGCTGAAGGTGTTCCTGACCGCAAGCGCTGCCACGCGTGCCGAACGGCGATACAAGCAGTTGATTTCAAAGGGAATTCCGGCTAATATCGACGGTCTTCGCGCCGATTTGGAGGCGCGCGACGTGCGCGATCAGAACCGCAGCGTCGCGCCCTTGAAACCGGCCGACGATGCGGTGCTGCTGGACAACTCGGCGCTCTCGATCGAAGCCTCGGTCGAGGCTGTGCTCGAAGCCTGGCAACGCTGCAGGCCCTTCGCGGCGCAGCCTTGAGATTCCATCTCAGGGCCGTCTCTCGAAGGCGCGCCTCTCGTCGCGACAAAAGCGAGAACCGGGGCCCGCTGCTCTCCCTCCTGTGCCGCTCATTCCGAAGGCACGCCGGAGCGGCGGATCGATAACCTAACCCGCGGTCGGTGGCAAACACCGGGCCGCATCGGAAACTCTCAATGTCTCAAACTCAAGTTGCCACCAGCTCCGGCGCAGGCGAATCGTTCGCCGCCATGTTCGAGGAGTCGCTCAAGCGCGCCGAAATGCGCAGCGGCGAAGTCATCACCGCCGAGGTCGTGCGGGTCGAACACAACTTCGTGGTGGTCAACGCGGGCCTCAAATCGGAGGCCTACGTCCCGATCGATGAATTCAAGAACGACCAGGGCGAGCTCGAAGTCCAGCCTGGCGATTTCGTCTCGGTCGCGATCGACGCCGTCGAAAACGGCTACGGCGACACGATCCTGTCGCGCGACAAGGCCAAGCGCCTCGCGTCGTGGCTCTCGCTCGAGAACTCGCTCGAGTCCGGCGAGTTCGTGACCGGCACGGTCAACGGCAAGGTCAAGGGCGGCCTCACGGTGCTGGTCAACGGCATCCGCGCCTTCCTGCCCGGCTCGCTGCTCGACACGCGCCCGGTCAAGGACATGAGCCCGTTCGAGGGCAAGACCATGGAGTTCAAGGTCATCAAGCTCGACCGCAAGCGCAACAACGTCGTG
>DATEFR010000811.1:0-4720 GCA_035280545.1 Burkholderiaceae bacterium
CGACAACCGGATCGGTACCCGCCTGATCGAGCTCGGCCGCCTGACGCTCGTCGACGTGCGCCGCGTCGTGCAGGCACAGCAGCAATCGAACCTGCGCTTCGGCGAAATGGCCGTCAAGCTCGGCCTGGTGAGCCGCGCCGACGTGTCCGATGCGCTCGCGCTGCAGTTCAACTACCCGACGCTGCCCACCTGGGCGCGGCGCAGCGAGCTGCTGGTGGCGACCTCGCCGCGCTCCGAGGTGGCCGAAGCCGTCCGCACCCTGCGCACCCAGCTCGCGCTGCACTGGATGAACAAGCTGCAGACGCAGTGCCTGAGCATCGTCAGCGCCGATCGCGGCGAGGGCCGCAGCTTCGTCGTGGCGAACCTGGCGCTCGCGTTCGCGCAGATGAACGAGCGCACGCTGCTGATCGACCTCGACCTGCGCCAGCCGCGCCAGCACGAGATCTTCCGCGTGGCCAACCGCTACGGGGTCACCAGCATGCTGAACGGGCGCGATACCGGCGGCGAGATCCAGCGCATCGACGGTTATTCGTCGATGTACCTGCTGCCCTCGGGGCCGACGCCGCCGAGCCCGCAGGAGCTGCTGACGGCACGCTCGCTGCGGCCGACGCTCGAACACCTGCGCACGCAGTTCGACATCATCCTGGTCGACACGCCCGCCTGGAGCTGCGGGGCCGACGCGCAGATGATCAGCGCCCAGACCGGCGATGCGCTGCTGGTCAGCGCCCCGCAACACGCGACGCGCGCGTCGACCGATCGCCTGCTCGCCGCGATGCGGCGGGTCGGGGTGACGGTTGCCGGTGCGGCGGTGAATCACCGCTAGATGAAGCCTCGTTCGCCGAGCGTCACCTGGAAGCGCACATGATGGCCTCGCCGACCGCGAGCCTTCACGCATCCCACCTGCACCACGTCCCGCCACCGGCGGCACGGGCCCAGGCCAAGGTGCGCCGCGACTGGGGCCGCATCGCGCTGCAGTACACGCCGATCCTCGCGGTGGTGCTGCTCGCGAAGATCGCGGTGCCGCCGTTCGGCAAGATCGGGCTCGGCATCGACCTGCCGATCCTGCTGGCGGTGATGCTGCTCGGCCTGTGCATGGGGCGCTTCCAGGTTCACGTGACGCGGCTGCTGTTCTACCTGCTCACGATCGGCTGGCTCGGCGGTTCGCAGCTGCTCCTCGACAACCCGTTCTCGCCGTCGTCGATCGCGTTTCTCGCGGTGCTGTTCCTGCCGCTGACCCTGCAGCTGCGGCCGCCGAAGACGAGGCCGCTCGATCCGCCGGCGGCCGAAGACCCGTTGCAGGCCTCGCTGCGCGCGATGGCGGGCCTGGCCGCCTTCTTCGCCTTGCTCGGGGTGCTGCAGTACACGCTGCAGTACGTGATCGGCCAGCGGCTCGCCTACCCGATCGAGCACTCGCTGCCCGAAGCGTTCATCACGCAGAAATACAACCACCTGATCCCGATCCGCGAAGGCGGCATGATCCTGAAAGCGAACGGCGTGTTCTTCCTCGAGCCGTCGTTCTACAGCCAGTTCATCGGCCTCGGTCTCGTGCTCGAGCTGTCGACGCGCAACCGGCCGCTGCGCATCGCGCTGCTGGTCGCCGGCCTCGCGGTCGCCTATTCGGGCACCGGCATCATCGTCGCATCGGTCGGCATCGCCGGCCTGGTGATCGTCAAGCGGCGCTGGGACGTGATCGTGTTCGTCGTGCTGGCCGCGCTGGCCGCGCTGCTGCTGTCCGACCTGCTGCATCTCGACCGGCTGCTGAACCGGGTCGCCGAGTTCCAGTCGACCCGTTCGAGCGCGTCGGCGCGCTTCGTCGCCTGGCTGGACATGCTGCATCAGCATTGGTGGCTCGACGGCATGCGCGCGCTGTTCGGCGCCGGCGCCGGCAGCTTCTCGAGTTATGCGGTGACGGCGCGCCTGGCGACGGCCGAGATGTCGTTCTCGAAGATGCTGTTCGAGTACGGCATCGTCGGTGCGACGCTGTTCTTCGGCTTCCTGGCCTACGTGCTGAACAGCATGCCGGCCCCGCTCGCGTTCCGGCTCGGGCTGTGCGCGTCGTTGTTCCTGAACGGCGCGTTCGCGACCTTCCCGATCGGCATCGCCGCCAGCATCCTGCTGTGGCCAGCCGGGCGCACGACCGGTGGCGAGCTGGTGCCGCCGCGTCCGACCCCGCGCCGCGAGCCGCGCTTCGATCCTCGCTTCACTCCCCGCTTCGACCCGCATTTCGGAGGCCCGCCATGACCCCCCTTGTCCTGCTCACGATCGGCGTGCTCGCGCTGCTGCTCGCGCTGCATCCGTTCGTCACCTACCCGCTCTCGCTGCTCGCCTGGCGGCGCTGGGGCGGCCGGGTCGACGCGCCGAAGCCGGCGGCCGCGCCGCCGGCCACGCTGCGCTTCGCGGTCTGCACCTGCGCGTACAACGAGGCGCGCGTGATCGAGGCCAAGCTGCAGAACCTGCTCGCGCTGCGCGACGATCATCCGGACCTCGAGATCCTCGTCTACGTCGACCAGTCGAGCGACGAGACGGCCGAGATCTGCCGCCGCTATGCCGATCGCATCACGCTGCACGTCGCCGCCCAGCGCACCGGCAAGACCCACGGGATGAACCTGCTGGTCGCGCGGACGAATGCCGACGTGGTGGTGTTCAGCGACGCCAACGTGATGCTCGATCCGAACGTGCTGCTGCGGCTCGAGCACCACTTTGCCGATGCGCGAGTGGGCTGCGTGTGCGGCAACCTCGTCTACACGAACGCCGACGCGTCGACGACCGCCCGCTCGGGCTCGCTGTACTGGCGCTTCGAGGAGTGGGTCAAGCGCCTCGAGACCGACACCGGCTCGGTGATGGGGGCCGACGGGTCGCTGTTCGCGATCCGCCGCGCGCTGCACGAGCCGCCGCCCGACCACATCATCGACGACATGTACGTCTCGTTCATGGTGCTGTGCGGCGGTCACCGCGTGGTGCAGGCGAGCGACGTGCGGGCCTATGAAGAATCGGTCACGTCGATGCACGAGGAGTTCCGGCGCAAGGTGCGGATCGCCTGCCAGGCGTTCAACGTGCACCGGCTGATGTGGCCGCGGCTGAAGCGGCTGTCGGCCGGCGATCTCTACAAGTACGTGTCGCACAAGCTGCTGCGCTGGTTCACGATCTACCTGCTGGCCCTGGCCTGGCTGGCCATGCTGGGCGCGGCGCTGGCGGCCGGTCGCCTCGAGCTGGCGGCGCTGGCGGCGCTCGCGCCGTTCGCGCTGTGGCTGTTCGGGCACCGCTGGCCGGTGCAGCCGTTCGCGCAAGCCTTCGACATCCTCAGCGCCTTCGCGGGCGCTGGCCTCGGCGTGTGGCGCTCGCTGCTCGGCGAGGTCTACCAGACATGGAATCCGGCCGCATCGATCAGAAGGCCGTAGTCGTTCCGCAGCGCCGTGCCAGCCCGTTCAACCCCTCGGTGAACGGGCTGCGCGGGCTGTGCGTCGCCTTCGTCTTCTTCTTCCACGTCGCGAAGTCGGGCCTGCCGCCGATGCCGCCGGACGACTCGATCTGGCAGTGGGACATCGTCTACCTCGTCGACAGCGCGAGCTACTTCGTCGAGGTGTTCTTCATGATCAGCGGCTACGTGATCGTGATGAGCCTGCGCCGCCACGCGACGATGCGCGGCTTCCTGTTCGACCGCTTCGCGCGCATCTTCCCGCTGTGGATTCCGATCCTGCTCGCGATCTGCCTGCTCGGGCCGCTGCTCGGCTGGCGCGCGCTGCAGCATCTGGACCCGCTCGGCTGGCTGCGCGTGCTGCTGGCCAACCTGGTGCTGCTGCCGCCGCTCGTGCCGGTGCAGGCGGCGCACCCGGCGTCATGGTCGCTCAGCTACGAGTGGCTGTTCTACCTGATCGCCGCGTTCTCGGTGGCGCTGGCGCGCGCCTCGCGCGTGCCGCGCGGCGTCTGGCTGCCGGTGGCCATCCTCGCGGTGGTGCTCGGCGTGTCGAGCTTTCCGCGCGCCATCTTTTTCCTGAGCGGGGTGGCCGTCGCGCTCTTCGGCTTCTCGCCGCCGGGTGCGCGGCGCATGCCGTGGCTCGCGTCGCTCGCGCTGCTGCTGTTCCTGCTGCTTTGGCGCAGCACCGACATCGACGAGGCCGGCGCGGGCGGCGCCAACCTGTGGGAGCTGCTCTCCGGCGGCGACGGCCCGGCCATCCTGGGCGCCTTCGTCGCGGCGACCTATTTCTTCGCGTGCGTGGCGATGCCCGACTCGCCGTCGCTCGCGCTGCTGCGCAGCCGTCCGCTGCAGCGCCTGGGCACGATCAGCTACAGCTTCTACCTGTGCCACCCGCTGGCGATGTTCGCCGTCAAGCGCGTGGTCAAGGCCACGATGCCGCAAGCCGAGGGCAGCTGGGCCGCGACGCTGGTCTTCGCGCTGGTGTCGGCCGTGCTGTCGGTGGCGCTCGCCTGGCTGTGCTGGCGCTGGTTCGAGAAAGGGCTCGGCCAGTGGCTGCACGCGCGCAAGCCTAGGGCCTGTTAACGCGTTAACAGGCCCTGACTCGATCTCAGGCGCTCACGCGCGGCGCGGGCTCACTGAACGACGAGCGCTTCGCGGCTGCGGGCTGCCCGAGCTCGCGGATCGCGCGCAGCAGGGCGCGGCCGCGGTCGGACCAGTCGAACGCGGTTCGCGCGGCAGCGAGCGCGTCGCCCTGCAGCCTGGCCAGCGTCGGCAGGTCGTCGATGCGCGCCACGACGGCCCGCA
>DATEFR010000812.1:0-6113 GCA_035280545.1 Burkholderiaceae bacterium
CGCAGCCGACGTGATCGTGATGCCACGCTCCTGCTCCTGCTCCATCCAGTCCATCGTGGCCGCGCCATCGTGCACTTCACCGATCTTGTGGTTCACACCGGTGTAGTAGAGGATGCGCTCGGTCGTCGTGGTCTTGCCGGCATCGATGTGAGCCGAGATGCCGATGTTGCGATAGCGCTCGATGGGAGTCTTGCGGGCCATGATGGCACTCCAAGTGCATTACAAAAACGCGAGCCGCTCGCGGGTTGGTGCAAACCCGAAGAGCGGCCGGACGAGACTTCGGGTTTGGGGTCGGTTAGAAACGGAAGTGCGAGAAGGCCTTGTTGGCTTCGGCCATGCGGTGCACTTCGTCGCGCTTCTTCATCGCGCCGCCGCGGCCTTCGACGGCCTCCAGCAGCTCGTTCGCGAGCCGCTGCGCCATCGACTTTTCGCCACGCTTGCGCGCCGATTCCTTGAGCCAGCGCATCGCCAGCGCGACACGGCGCACCGGACGAACTTCGACCGGAACCTGGTAGTTCGCACCGCCGACACGACGCGACTTCACTTCGACCATCGGCTTGATGTTGTTCAGCGCGATCGTGAAGATCTCGAGCGGATCCTTGCCCGACTTCTTCTCGACCTGATCGAGCGCACCGTAGATGATGCGTTCGGCCACGGCCTTCTTGCCGGACTCCATGATCACGTTCATGAACTTGGACAGATCGACCGAGCCGAACTTCGGATCGGGCAGGATGTCCCGCTTGGGGACTTCGCGACGACGGGGCATTTCTCTTCCTTCAGCTTCAGTCAGCGGCGACTTACTTTCACCGCCACGGACAGCCCACGCAATATGGGGCCATCCACTTACTCGGCAAGCCTGGATCGGCCGCCGCACAATTCGCCAGCATGACAGCCGGCGATGACAACTGCTCGCGGACCCGACGAAGGCCCGCTCGCGCCTAAGTCTTCTTAGGCCTTCTTCGGGCGCTTCGCGCCGTACTTCGAACGCGCCTGCTTGCGATCCTTCACGCCTTGCAGGTCCAGCGACCCGCGCACGATGTGGTAACGCACGCCCGGCAAGTCCTTGACCCGGCCGCCGCGCACCAGCACGACACTGTGCTCTTGCAGGTTGTGGCCTTCACCGCCGATGTACGAGATGATCTCGAAACCGTTGGTCAGGCGCACCTTGGCGACCTTACGCAGCGCCGAGTTCGGCTTCTTCGGCGTCGTGGTGTACACGCGGGTGCACACGCCGCGCCGCTGCGGACCGCCCTGCAGCGCAGGCGACTTGGACTTCGTCGTCTCGGTCTCGCGACCATGGCGCACGAGTTGGTTGATGGTAGGCATGAGGTGGGCCTGTTTCTCGAAATGGGATTCGAATGGGATGGGTCTAGCCCGGCAAATCTGCCGAAAAGCCCTCGATTATAGCCAAGAGGTCGTTCCCTGCAAGACTTCGACCCCAGTGGCCAGTCGCCGAACCGGCCCACCCGCCTCAGCGCTGGCTCGCGCCGGCGTCGCGCCCGATCAGCTCACCCGCCTTGAGCGAGCTCATCAGCGCCAGCAGGCTGCCGAAAGCATTCGCGTCGCCGCCGGCGCCGAGCTGGATCTGCGGCACCAGCGGCACCTTGGCCGTCTCGAACGCTTCGGCCAGCCGCAACATCACCGTTTGCGCCATCTGCATCTCGGCACCGCGCCCTTCCAGCGCATCGGACTTGGCCTTGATCGCCGCGCCCTCGGCCTCGCCCATCGCGCGTATCGCCGCGGCGCGGCCCGCGCCCTCGTTCTCCTGGCGGAACTTGTCGGCCTGCGCCAGCAGCTCGATCTCCTGACGCCGGCGCTCGGCGGCCTTGACTGCGGCGGCGCCGTTGTTGTCCTTGATCGAGATGTCGACCAGCGAGCCGGTCAGCTCGGCCTGCTTCTCGGCGCGCTTCTCGGCCTCGTTCAGCTCGCGCTCCTTGTCGGCCGCGATCTGCTTCTGTGCGAAGGTCTCGACCTGCTCGCGCGCGATCTGGCGGTCGCGCAGCTGCGACATGATGTTCTCGATGCGCGTATCGCCGGCCTGCGGTTTCGGCGTGCCGATCAGCACTTCCTGGAACTCGAGCGAGTAGGCCTGGAAGCGCTCGCGCATGTCGACCGACGCGTTGGCCTGCAGCTCGCTGCGCGACTGGATCAGCTCGATGAAGGTGTGCGTCTGCGAGACATTCTTGAAGTACGACGAGACCATCGGATCCAGCGTCTGCTCGACCAGCTGCCTGACGTTGCCGAAACGCTGCACCACCATCGGCGCCTTGCGGTAGTCGATGTGCACGACGACCGACAGCGGCAGCAGCGGCTCGAATGCATCCTTCGTGATCAGCGTGATCTCGCGCAGGTTCGAGTCGAAGTTCGAGCCGCTGGAGCCCGACTGCCACATCAGCACGAAGTTGGTCGTGGGCACCAGCTCGATCTTGCCGGCGAAGGTGTTGAAGGCATATTTGCCCGGCATCATCGGGTCGCGCCAGACGCCGCGGCAACCGGTCTCGACCAGCTCGCCGTGGCTGTACTCGGCGCCCGACATGTCGGTGCCCTTGCGCCCGGTGTACGAGACCACGACACCGACGAAGCCGACCGGGATCACCGTCTTCGGGATCAGCTCGACGGTCGCGAACAGGCGGTTGATGAAGAACGTGCCTTCGACCAGCACCCGTTCCTGGCGGCCGCGTCGGCCACCCGCGGCAAGGAACGCCTCGGGCTCCTGGAACGAACTGTGGGTGTCGCCGACGTCGGGCGCGAGCAGCTCGTCGCGCGGCAGCGCGGGGCCGTCCTGCACCGTGACCACCGCCAGCAGGTCGGCCGCGTTCGGCCCCGCCGGGGCCTTGATCACGACCGGCGCAAAGCCGTTGCGCTCGTCGAGCAGCTCGCGCATGCGTGCGTAGTACTCGCGCTCGGTCGCATCGAGCGTCATCGAGTAGGTCGCTTCCTCGGTCATCACGACGAACAGCGCCGGGTTGATGATGTGCGTGCCCTCGCGCAGCACCTTGCGCTGCGGCCCTTTCTGGCCGCCGCCGGCGAGGAAGCCGCGCGCATCGCGGAAATCGGCGGCGCGCGCGTTGTCGGCGAGCGTCTGACCGGCCGGCAGGTCCTGACCGTCGCGCGCGAAGACGTAGCCGATCTTGCCCTGCGTCACCGAGACCATCGGGCAGATGTGCACGCGGTACTGGAACGGCGCGAAGAAGTGGACGCCGCCGCGCCGCAGGTCCGGCTGGAACCCAGCCTCGCCGTTCATCGCGAGCAGGCCCGAGCGCACCGAGCCGCTCGAGCTCCACAGCTTCTCGACAACGCCGACACGGGCATTTGGGATGTAGCGCACGCAACCCGACAACGCCACGAGCAACAGCACCGCGAGCGCCAGCAGGCCCGCGATCAGCCAAAAGACAGCTGGGCCACCACCAAGGAGTTCGGAAAACATACGGTCCTTCTTTCGAAAGGTGCACAAGGTCTGACCGCCTGCGCGAGCGGCGCGCACGCAGTCATGCCGCAGCGCAAATGCCGCGAGCGGTCATGGGAAGGAAATGCGAGTGAGGCGGCGCGCCTCAGGGCGGCGCTTGCGCTTCGTCGTGCGACAGGCCGAGATCGCGCGTCACCGCGCCACCGACGTCATCGTCGCGACGATCCATCCCGGACTCGGGAAGGTCGACACGCTGGGTGTCTGGAAGAACGACGTGGGATGAACCACGCGAAGAGGAGATTCTCAAGGGACTCTCACTGTCAGCCGCCTCGTGGGCGCGACGGGAGTGATCCTGCTCCTGGTTTACCCTGATCGTCAAGAGCGCAACCGCGTCCGGCGGATGAACGGTCGCGGCGCGAACGACCTCCCCGACACGCTACAGTCGCCGCGACCGATGCCGCACGCCGACCTCAGCACCCTGCCTCATTCGATCGATGCGCCGCGCCTCGTGCTCGACACGAACGTCGTGCTCGATTGGCTGCTGTTTCGCAACCCGGCGTGCGCCGCGCTCGACGAAGCGCTGACCACCGGCCGCGCGATCTGGGTGGCATCGATCGCGATGCACGACGAGCTGATGCATGTGCTGTCGCGCGGCACGCTGGCTGCGTGGCAGCCGGACCTCGAGGCCATCGCCGCAGCACGCGAGCGCTGGGCCCACACGGTCGCACCCGGCGCGACATTCGCGTCGCCGCGCCTGCGCTGCACGGACCCCGACGATCAGAAGTTCATCGACCTCGCGCTGCAGCTGGGCACGGCGAGCCTGCTGAGCCGCGACCGCGCCGTGCTGAAGCTCGCGCGCCGCGCCCGCGAGGCGGGCGTGGCCATCCTCACGCCGGAGGCGTGGGCGCGCCAGCGCCCGGCCTCGCACTGAGCGCCCGCAACAGCAGCCGCGCGCTCGCGAGGTTGGTCGCACACGGCACGTTGTGCACGTCGCAGGCGCGCACCAGCGCGTTGATGTCGGGCTCGTGCGGCTGCGGCGTCATCGGATCGCGCAGGAAGATCACCGCATCGACCTGGCCGACCGCGAGTCGCGCGCCGATCTGCAGGTCGCCGCCGAGCGGCCCGCTCAACAGGCGCTCGACCACCAGACCCGCCTCGTCGTGGATGCGCCCGCCGGTCGTGCCGGTCGCGACCAGGTGGCAAGTCCCGAGGAACGCCACGAACTCGCGTGCAAGCAGCACGATGTCGGCCTTCTTCTGGTCGTGGGCGATCAGCGCGATGTTCATGGGCGGATGCTAATCCTCCACACCCCAAGAAAAAGGGCGGCCCGCAGGCCGCCCTTTCATGAAGCGCTCGGATTGCGCCCGGTGCTTACTCGGTCGCGTCGCCGTTGCCGGACGCGGCATCGACCTGCGCAAGCTGCACGGCGGCCAATTCCTCGGCCTCCTGCATCACGATGGCCTTGCGCTCGGCGTCGTCCATCGCTTCCTTCGCCTTGCGGGCGTCGTGGAAGGCCATGCCGGTACCGGCGGGGATCAGCCGGCCGACGATGACGTTCTCCTTCAGCCCGCGCAGCTCGTCGCGCTTGCCCATGATCGCCGCTTCGGTCAGCACGCGGGTCGTCTCCTGGAACGACGCGGCCGAGATGAACGAGTCGGTCGACAGCGACGCCTTGGTGATGCCCAGCAGCACATCGCTGTGCGTGGCCGGCAGCTTGCTGTCGGCCAGCGCCTTGTCGTTGCGCTCGAGCAGCTCGGAGCGCTCGACCTGCTCGCCGACGATGTAGCCGGTGTCGCCCGGGTTGACGATCTGCACGCGGCGCAGCATCTGGCGAACGATCACCTCGATGTGCTTGTCGTTGATCTTCACGCCCTGCAGGCGGTACACGTCCTGCACTTCGTCGACGATGTAGCGCGCCAGCTCCTCGATGCCCAGCAGGCGCAGGATGTCCTGCGGATCCGCCGGCCCGTCGACGATGGACTCGCCCTTGTTCACGACCTGGCCTTCGTGCACGACGATGTTCTTTTCCTTCGGCACCAGCTCTTCGTAGACCTTGCCGTCCGGGTCGGTGATCTGCAGGCGAACCTTGCCCTTGGTCTCCTTGCCGAACGACACCGTGCCGGTCATCTCCGCGAGCGTGCCCTTGTCCTTCGGCGAACGCGCCTCGAACAGCTCGGCCACGCGCGGCAGACCGCCGGTGATGTCGCGGGTCTTCTGGCCTTCGACCGGGATGCGCGCGAGCACCTCGCCCGGCATCAGGTCCTGGCCGTCGCGGATCTGGATCAGCGCGCCGACCTGGAAGCCGATCGTCACCGAGTGGTCCGTGCCGGGGATCTTCACCTCGTTGCCGGACACGTCCAGCAGCTTGACCTGCGGACGCACGACCTTGGCGGCGCCGCGCCGCTTCGGGTCGATCACGACCAGCGTCGACAGGCCGGTGACCTCGTCGAGCTGCTTCGCGACCGTGACGCCTTCCTCGACGTTCTCGAACTTCGCCTTGCCGGCGAACTCGGTGATGATCGGGCGGGTCAACGGGTCCCAGGTGGCGAGCACCGTGCCGGCCTTGATCTGCTGGTCGGCCTTGATGTTGAGCAGCGCGCCGTACGGCACCTTGTGGCGCTCGCGCTCACGGCCGTGCGGGTCGGTGATGATGATCTCGCCGGAACGCGAGATCACGACCAGTTCGCCCTTGCCGTTGGTCACGTAG
>DATEFR010000813.1:0-4259 GCA_035280545.1 Burkholderiaceae bacterium
TGCGCCGGTTGCGGCACAGGCGTGGCACGTGCTGCGCGTCGAGTTCGGCGGAACGCACATCCGCGTGCTGCTGGACGGCCAGGCGGCGATCGAGCTCGATGACAAGCACATTGCCGGCGCGGGTGCGGTGGGTGTCTGGACCAAGGCCGACAGCGTGACGGCCTTCGACGATTTCAGCTTCGGCGCGAGCGCTCGGCCATGAACGGCGACCAGTCGGGCGTCAGCCGTTAGCCGGCGCCTGCGCCGGGAACACCAGGCTGGCCCGCACGCCGCCACCCGATGCGCGATCTTCCGCGATGTCGAACCGCGCTCGCATGAGCTCGGCGTATCGTGCGACGATGGCCAGCCCGAGGCCCGCGCCTTCGCCCAGGCGTTCGCCCGCGGGGTACTGGCCGCGGGCCCAGCGCCGCATCAGCTGCTCGCGCGTGTGCGCGGCCAAGCCGGGACCGTTGTCGACCACGGAGAGCGTCACGCTCGGCGCTTGCCCATCGTGGCCCTCGCGCCTCGCAAGCTCGACGGTCACTTGCGGGCGGCGGCCTTCGGCTTTCCCGTAACGCAGCGCGTTGTCGATCAAGTTGTTCAGCACGGCTTCGACCAGCGACACGTTCGCCAGCACGACGACTTGGTGCTCGAGGCCTGTGGCGCCCAGGTCCACGCCCGCGAGGTCGGCGCGCGGCAGCATGCGCAGCAACGTGGCGTGGACCACCGCATCGAGTTCGATGGGCTCGAGCTTGACGGCGTCGCCGCCCTCGTCGGCCATCGCGAGCGCCAGCAGCTGATCGACCAGGTGGCTGGCGCGGGCCTCGCTGTTCACGATGGCCTGCAACTGCCCGCGCTGCACCTGCGGATCGCCGTGCGCCAGGCCGTACTCGGCGAGCGCCCGTATGCCTGCCAGCGGCGTGCGCATTTCGTGAGCCACGTTGCCGGCGAATTCGCGCCGGGCGCGTATGCCATCGCCCACGCGCCCGAGCAGCGCGTTGATGGCCACGCCCAGGCGCCGCACATCGCGCGACGGCGCATGCTGCACCAGTGCCGTGCTCAGCGGGGTCAGGTCGTTCGCGTCGCGCTGGTCGACCGCCTGCTGCAGCGCGGCCAGCGGCTGAACCTCGCGCCTGATCGCGCGGCGCAGCCACCACGCCAGCAGAACCAGCAGGACGAGCTGCGGACCGATCGACAGCGCCAGCAGGCGGCGCAGCATTTCGCGCCGGCTGTCGGTCGTCTGCCCGATGACGACCGTGAACGCCGGCGACTGCGCGTGTTGCAAGGTCACGACGCGCAGAGCGGCGCCCAGATGCTGGCGGTTCGAGAAGCCATAACGCGCATCCGCGGCGCGAGGACGATCGGGTCGCAGAGCCTCGTCGCCGGCCATCAAGGTTCCGTCGGCGCGCCACACGGCGAAGTACAAGGTTTCGCTCTGATCGAACAGCACCGCGTCGAGCTCGTCCTGCGTCAGGCCGAGGCTCAGTTCGTCGCGATGCACGCGCACGCGCGAGGCCACGACGTAGGCATCGTCGAGCAACGAGCGGTCCAACGCCTGCTCGATGAACGCGTCGCCGACCCAGAACGCGATCGTGGCGCCCAGGATCCACGTCGCCACCAGCGGCAAGGTGACGTGCCGCAGCAGCCGCAGGGTCAGCGACCGGCTGCGTTGCGCCTCCGTCATGACTCGCGCTCGAGCACGTAGCCCAAGCCGCGCAACGTCCGGATGCCGGCGCCGCTGCCGGCGAGCTTTCTCCGCAGCCGCGAGACGAACGCTTCCAGCGCGTTGGGGCCCAGCGCATCGTCGAAGCTCGACAGCTTGTCGGACAGCTCCCGCTTGCTGACGACGCGCCCGGGCGGCGTGAGCAGCTCGCGCAGCACCTCGAACTCGCGCGCCGGCAACTCCAGCGGCTGGCCGCGCAGGAACACGCGGCTGGCCCGTCGGTCGATCGAGAGCTCCCCGACGCCGACGTTGTCGTCGGTGTCGCGGCTGCGGCGCACGAGTGCACGCAGCCGCGCTTCGACTTCCGCCAGCTCGAAGGGCTTGCCGAGGTAGTCGTCGGCGCCGGCGTCTAGGCCGGCGATCCGCTCATCGGTCCGGTTGCGTGCGGTCAGCACCAGCACGGGCGTGCGGTCTCGACGCGAGCGCACTTCGCGCAGCAGGCTGAGGCCGTTGCCGTCGGGCAGGTTCAGGTCCAGCAGCACGGCGTCGAACGGCTGGACCCGCCAATAGTGGCGCCCCTCGTCCAGCGTGGTGGCCAGGTCGACGCGATGTCCCGCGTCCTGCAGGCTGCGCTGTACGACCGTTCCGAGCACGGCATCGTCTTCGACGAGGAGGAACCGCATGGGTGTGGGGTGGGCAGGTCAGGGTCCGGTCAGGTTGCTCGCAGCATAACTGCAGGATTATTTGAAGATTCGAGGGACTCGCAGTGAATGGAGTGGGGGAGTGGCGCCACCGGGCGCCCGTGCTGTCTTCGCGCTGGGTGCGATGGCAGTTTCGCCGCACGGACGATGGCGCCGGCGGCCGGCTGCAAGCCCTGCGTCGCGGCGTCAAGTTCTGGTGGCGCTGCTGGCGCAACGCCGCGGCGCTGCGGCTCAGCACCAGCGTCTTTCATGACAGTGCGCTCGATTCGATCGTCGACATCGAACCGGCCATGCCGCTGCGCCCGCTGCGCAGCTACCTGCGCAGAGGGCTCAGTTCGCGCACGCGGGCTCGCGCGCTGCAGTCGCACTTCGCCTGGCTGTCGCAGAACATGCCGCCCGAGCAGATCGATCAGCTCTATCTCGGCGGGCCATCGGTGCTCGTCGGGGACGGGAGCGTCGTGCCGGGCTTGGGCATCTTGCTGTCGAGAGCGGCTCACCTGGGGCGCGAAGGCGAGTTGGCGCTGCATCTCGAGTGGCAGGGCACGCGCGTGATGTCGCTGGCCTTCAGCGTGCTGAATGCGGAGCTGGTCGTCGCGTCCGGCGAACCGCTGGAATTGCGCGGCCTGCGCGCCGTCGTCGGGTCGCTGCAGGGGGCGCGCGGCGCGGACGACGCGTTGCGCGAACTGAGCACGGCCTGCGAGCGCCTGCGTCCCAGCGCCTTGCTGATCACGGCATTGCAGGGCCTGTCGGTGGCCTGGTCGCTTCGGGCACCGCTGTGCGTGGCGGCCGAGTCCCACGTGTACGCAGGCTACGCTTCGCGCCGACGCCGGGTCGGCATTGACTACGACGCCGCATGGCGCGACGGCGGCGGCGAACGCATGGCCCGCCACTACTGGCTGTTGCCGGAGACGCCGAGGCTGCGGCCGGACAGCGAGGTCGAATCGCGCCGGAGAGCCCAGCATCGCCGCCGCAACGCGTTGCGCACCGGCTTGTGCGCGGCCGTGCGGGTGTCCGCAGGCCGGCTGTTGCGCGCAGAGCCGCAGCGGCAATCGGTAGTTCGGTAGTTCGTCGACATGACACTTGCATTGCGCCTGCTCGCCAGGGTCGGCTCTGCGTTGAACCTGGGGGGTGTCGACGGTGCTGCGCCCGACGGCACGTCAGCTGCCGGCAAGGCATGGTGCGAAGCGTTTGCGGCTCTGTACGCCGCCCACAAGCGCTGCAGCGCGGCGGATGCGCACTACATCGCAGAGATGGTGCATCCGGTTCTGGGCGACACGCCACCTGCGCAGGCGCTTCAGACCTTGGAGACGAGTGCTGCCTTTGTCGAAGATTGAGAGGCCTCGGCGCACGCCGGCAGCGCTATCCTTTGCGGATGAAGCGCCTGACGCGATCGATTTGCCTGCTGGCCGCGGCCGCTGCGCTGCTTGCGGCTTGTGCCGCTCCGGCGGGGCCCGATGCGAGCCCGTTCTACCGCTGCGATCGCAACGGTGATCGCGAGCAGCGGGTGGCGTGCGAACCTTGAGCGACGAGGGTAGGAAACGCAAACGGGCCGCAAAGGCCCATATTTCCTAATGTCCTGGCGGAGAGAGCGGCCGCCCCAGGTGCTTTTTCGTGAGACGTCCTGAGACCATCAAATCGGCCTACAGCCCGCGTGCCTGCTAGCTTTCGCCGAAATCGGTAGCCGCACAACGGTTCACGTCGTATCATCAAAGCGCAACCCTTTTTGGGGGGTGGCATGGGGGGTGCCGAAACTCTCCGCCAAACTCGCCGGGTACGACCATGCCGAAGAAGGCCAGGGAGCTGGGAGCGCTGGAGGTTTCGCGGCTGACGACGCCGGGACTCTGGCCGGTCGGGGGTGTCGCGGGCCTGCGGCTGCAGGTGTCCGACAGCGGTGCGCGGAGCTGGATTCTGAAGGT
>DATEFR010000814.1:0-2011 GCA_035280545.1 Burkholderiaceae bacterium
GACATCGGCATGAAGCGCCGCGCCGAGGCGCGACAGGTCGTCGATGTACAGGTCCGGCGCAAGTTGGATGTGCCCGTTGAGGGTCCTGACCCGCTCGCGCGCGCACGGCTTGAGTGGGCCGAGGTCCAATCCATGCGGATGCGCCCGCAACGTCGCCAGGCTCAGGCCCTGGTCCTTGTAGGGGCCGGACCGCAGCCCGGCGTCCAGCAGCATCTCGGGCGTGCTGCCGTCGTCGGCCGCACCGGTGAGGCAGGCGATCAGACCCTTGAGGATCTGCCAGTCGTGGCGCTGCTCGCCGGGCGCCTGGAACAGCGGCGGCGAATACTTCGCGGTGTTGCGCACCGCGAAGCTGTTGAAGAACACGTCGAACTGGGCGATCTCGAGCCCGGTGGTGGCGGGCAGCACGATGTCGGCGTGCCGGGTGGTCTCGTTCAGGTAGATGTCGACCGAGACCATGAAGTCCAGCTGCGCGAACGCGGTGTCCAGGCGGTCGCCCTGCGGTGCCGACAGCACCGGGTTGCCGGCGATCGTGAACATCGCCCGGATCTGCCCCGGCCCCTCGGTGAGGATTTCATCGGCCAGCGTGGCGACGGGGAACTCGCCGCTGAAGAACGGCAGCCGGCGCACCCGCGACAGCAACGGTGCGCGCGCGGCCGGGTCGTTCGGCTTGACCCGGGCGAGCAGGTCGAAGGCCGGCTGCGGAAACATCGCCCCGCCTTCGCGGTCGAAGTTGCCGGTGACGACGTTCAGCACGACGGTCAGCCACTGGCACAGCCCGCCGAAGGACTGCGTCGACGCGCCCATGCGGCTGTAGCACACGGCCGACGGGGCGGCCGCGAAGTCGCGCGCGAGCCGGCGTATCGTCTCCGCGGGGATGCCCGCCGCCTCGCTGACGCGCTCCGGCGTGAAGTCCACGCTGGCGGCGACGATGCGCTCGTAGCCGTCGACCCTGTCGGCCAGGTGGCCGAGGTCCGCCAGGCCTTCCTGGATCACGGTGCGGATCATCGCGAACAGCAGCAACGCGTCGGCCTCGGGGCGGATCGCGAGGTGCTCGCTCGCGATGCGGGCCGTCTCCGTGCGGCGCGGGTCGACCACCACGACCTTGCCGCCGCGCGCCTGGATGGCCTTGATGCGCGCGGGCATGCCGGCGCCGCTCATCATGCTGCCGTTCGACACGACCGGGTTGCCGCCGATGATCAGCATGAAGTCCGTGCGGTCGATGTCGGGCACGGAGATCGCCATGCTGGCGCCGAACATGTAGTTCGCAGCGACGTGATGCGGCAGCTGGTCGGCCGATGCCGAGCTGTAGCGGTTGCGGCTGCCCAGCGCCTTCTGGAACTGCGGCAGGAAGAGGGCGCTGCCGAGGTTGTGCGCGTTGGGGTTGCCCAGGTACACGCCGACGCTGTCCGCCCCATGCTGCTGCTGGATGGCACGCACCCGCTGCCCGATCTCCGCATAGGCCTCGTCCCAGCCGATCTCGCGCCAGCCGTCGCCGGTCTTGCGCAGCGGCGTGCGGATGCGGTCGGGGTCGGCGTGGAAGTCCTGCAGCGCCACTGCCTTGGGGCAGATGTGGCCGCGGCTGAACGGGTCTTCCTTGTCAGGCTTGATCGACAGCACGGCGCCGTCCCGATGCGTGATCTCCAGGCCGCACATGGCCTCGCAGATGTTGCAGGTTCTGAAGTGGGTCTGGGCCTGGGACATATGCGATGTCAAACGCGGCGAGGGTGCTGATTGTCGGCGCCCGGCCGGTCGGACCTTGACTCGAAGGCGACACCGCCGCCGAAGGCCGCGACGTCACGTTCGTGCTCAGTCGGGCGCTGAAAGCACTGGCTGCTTCCGAGGCGTGTATCGTGACCCCATGAGCACGACCAGCACGACCTACCGCATACCCGGGGCAGTTCTGACCGAGCGCGAGCACGCGGTTCCCTTGGTTCACGGAGAGCCGTCGCGTGGCACGATCAGTGTGTTCACGCGCGAGTTGGCTGCCCCTGACGGCCTCGACCGCCCCTAT
>DATEFR010000815.1:0-2755 GCA_035280545.1 Burkholderiaceae bacterium
GCATGCGCAGGTCGGCGCAGGGCGAGACCAGGCTCGCGCAGCCGATGTCTGACACGAAGGCCTGTCCCGCGGTCTCGATCTGCGCCTGGCCGGCGAGCGGCAGCTGCAGCAGATAGAACGACTCCAGCGGCCCGGGCAGGATCTCGACCGTGTCGCCATAGTGCAGCTCGCTCACGCCGAGCAGCCCGGTGCCCAGATGCCGCATGCCGGCGTGCAGCCGCGCGGCGCGCACCGGCTCGAGCCGGTGCGGCCGGAACACGCGGCCGACCACCGCCTGCGCATCGTCGCGCTCGGCCGTGTCGAACAGCACGCGTCGCTGCGCCGAGCGCTGCCAGGCCTGCGCCAGCAGGTCTGAGGCGCCGGCGATCGGGGGCTGCGCGAGGACGGGGCGGTCCATGGGCGCAAATCTACCGCGCCCGCCGTCCGCCATGTGGACCGGCTCGGGCCGGGCGCGCTTTCTTGCACTGGATGGATAAGCCCTGCGCCCGGCGGATAGCGCGATCGCCGTGCAGCGCCGACCATGCATTGCACGGGGCCGCACTGGAGCGGCCGGCAGCAAGGAGCAGGCGATGCGAGGTCTGGCAGGCAAGGTGGCGCTGGTCACGGGGGGCGCCACGCTGATCGGCGAAGCGGTCGTGCAGCAGCTCGGCGCCTACGGTGCGCAGGTGGCGGTGCTCGACATCGATGCGGCGGGTGCCGCGCGCGTGGCGGCGCTCGACCCCGAACGGCGCCTCGCGCTGCCCTGCGACCTGACCGACGACGCACAACTGCGCGATGCGGTCGGCCTCGCGCAGCAGCGCTTCGGCGGTATCGACCTGCTCGTGAACCTGGCCTGCAGCTACGTGGACAACGGCTTCGCGTCGCCGCGCCGCGAGTGGGCCCAGGCGCTGGACGTCAACGTGGTCAGCGCCGTGATGGCGGCGCAGGCGGTGCATGCCTCGATGAAGCAGCGCGGCGGCGGCGCGATCGTCAACTTCACCAGCATCTCGTCGCGCGTGGCGCAGACCGGGCGCTGGCTGTACCCGGTGTCGAAGGCGGCGCTCGCGCAGCTGACTCGCAACATGGCGATGGACCTGGCGCCCGACCGCATCCGCGTGAACTCGGTGTCGCCGGGTTGGACCTGGTGCCGGCTGATGAACGAGCTGACGCACGGCGACCGCGCGAAGACCGATCGCGTGGCAGCGCCCTACCACCTGCTGGGCCGCGTGGGCGACCCCGCGGAAGTGGCCGAGGTCGTGGCCTTCCTGTGCTCCGACCACGCGAGCTTCGTCACCGGCGCCGACTACGCGGTCGACGGCGGCTATTCGGCGATGGGCCCCGAGCAGGCGGCGCCCGCCATTGCCCGTCTGATGGACTGAAGGAGAAAGCCATGAGCAGAAAGATCGCCATCGTCGGCGCCGGCCAGGCCGGCCTGCCGCTCGCATTGAGCCTGCTGGCGCGCGGTGACCGCGTGACGCTGCTGACCAACCGCACGCCCGACGACATCCGCCGCGGCAAGGTGATGTCGAGCCAGTGCATGTTCGGCACGTCGCTGGGGATCGAGCGCGAGTTTGGCCTGGACCGCTGGGCGCGCGACTGCCCGAACGTCGAAGGCATCGGCCTGTGCGTGCCGCATCCCGCGCAGCCCGGAGCCAGGCTGATCGACTGGGCGGCGCGCCTGCGCAGCCCGGCGCAGGCCGTCGACCAGCGGCTCAAGATGCCCGTGTGGATCGAGACCTTCCGCGAGCAGGGCGGAACGCTGCTGCTGAAGGACGCCGGCCTCGACGACCTGGAGCAGCTCGCCGCCACGCACGACCTCACCGTGGTCGCGGCCGGCAAGGGCGAGATCGTGAAGCTCTTCGAGCGCGATGCCGGCGCGAGCCCGTTCACGCAGCCGATGCGCGCGCTCGCGCTGACCTACGTCAACGGCATGGCGCCGCGCACGCCGTTCTCGCGCGTGTGCTTCAACCTGATCCCCGGTGTCGGCGAGTACTTCGTGTTCCCGGCACTGACGACCACCGGCCCGTGCGAGATCATGGTGTTCGAGGGCGTGCCGGGCGGCCCCATGGACTGCTGGGCCGACGTGACCTCGCCGGCCGAGCATCTCGCACGCAGCCTGCAGCTGCTCGAGACCTTCCTGCCGTGGGAGGCGGAGCGTTGCCGGCATGTCGAGCTGACCGACGACAACGGCATCCTCGCCGGCCGCTTCGTGCCGACGGTGCGCAAGCCGGTGGGCCGGCTGCCGTCGGGCCGGCTCGTGCTCGGCATGGCCGATGCGGTGTGCGTGAACGATCCGATCACCGGCCAGGGCTCGAACAACGCGACCAAGGCCTTCAAGGTCTACCGCGACAGCATCGTCGCGCACGGCGACGCCGCCTTCGACGAGGCATGGATGCAGCAGACCTTCGACGCCTACTGGGCCTACGCGCAGCACGTCGTGCGCTGGACCAACACGCTGCTGCTGCCGCCGCCCGAGCACATCCTCAAGCTGTTGACGGTGGCCGGCGATTGCCCGGCGATCGCCAGCGCGATCGCGAACAACTTCGACAACCCGCCGGACTACTTCCCGTGGTGGACCGATGCGCAGGCGTGCGAGCGCTTCATCGACAGCCACCTGAAGGTGCCGGCATGAACGCCGTGGTCGCAACCCTCGAGAGGCCGACGGCCGTCGTCGATGCCGCAAAACCGTTGCGCCACGCCCTGGGCGCGTATCCGACCGGCGTCACGATCGTCACCGCGCGCGCGCCGGACGGGCGGGCGGTCGGGCTCACGGTCA
>DATEFR010000816.1:0-4035 GCA_035280545.1 Burkholderiaceae bacterium
GGCTGCCGCGCTCGAGAGCAGGCACAGGGCGATTGCCGCGACAAGATTTTTCATCGGTCTTCTCGAAAAAAAAGCGGCTCCCCGATGGGAAGCCGCCGCAAGCTCAAGCTCCTTCAGAACACCTTCCAGGTCCCGTCGCGCAGGCGCTCGGCAATGGCATGCTGGCAGCTCGCGAAGATGCCCATGAATCGCTGGACATTCTGCTTGCCCATCCACAAATAGTTGGGAGCCGACGGGTCGGCCTTGAGGGCGCGCAGGTGTGCGTACATCGAGCCTTGGTACGAGTGCGTGTTGATGATCGCCTCGGCGCCTTCCTTGAAGGCATTCGCCGCATAGAAGTCCGTCGACGCGGCGTACTGGTCCGCAGCGCTGGGCTGGTCGTTGCCGCTCCAGACGAAGAGCTTGCGCGTCTCGCCTTGGTGCACGACCGGGATGATCACGCCCATCTGCCCTGGTGTGTGGCCCGGGGCCAGCATCGCGACGGCATCGATACCGTCGGCCACGGTGATCCGTTGCAGGCCGATCGGAACTCCGGCGAACGGCTCGACGATGACGTCGAACTTCGCGGGGATCGCGAGCAGTGCCTTGGCCTTTGCTGCGGCCTGTTCGTCGGCCGTGCCGGTATAGGTCTTGGTCTCGGCACGAGCCCGAGCAGCAAGAATGGTGTCTGCGGCAGGTCGCGTCGCAATGACCTTGGCGTTCGGCGTGTGGTTCTGCAGGAGCAGGTTCACGCCGCCATAGTGGTCGCCGTGTTCATGGCCCACGAAGATGTACTTGATGTCGGCCGGGTTCAAGCCTGCAGCCGGCATCTGATCGATGATCTGCTTCTGCATGTCGTCCGGCGTGGTGAGCGCATCGAACAGGATCAAGCTCCCGTCCGGAAGCTTGACGATCACCGCACCCGTGTAGTCGGTCCCGAAGTACCACGCGTTGTCCAGGAACTTGGCACCGCCCTCCACGACGATTTTTCCGAGCGAGGAGGCAAAGTTGAAACCAGCGGGCGAGAGGTAGTCCTTCGTGATGTCCAGGGGCGAATCCACCACCTGCCCCGTGCCTGCGTCCCCAGGGCTGCGGTAGCCCGTCTGGCACCACACGCGGTAGTTCCAGTGGAGGATCGGGTTGTCCGAGCTGACCGAGAACGCGCGGGCGGCATCGTCGTAGGCTTTGGCCAAAGGCTTGTCGGCTGCGAGAGGACCGGCATACGGTTTCTCAGGCGCCACCGTCACGGGATCATCGATCCCGGTACCGCTGCTGCCGTCGCTGCCGCCGCAGCCCGCCATGATCGCAACTGCCGTGGCGATGCAGGTCTTCCTGATGTTGGAAATCGCTTGTTTGGTGAACATCATGTCTCCTCGTTTGGTCTCTGTCTTGGTTGGAACAAGTCTGCAAACAGCGCGTCGATGACGGCAAATTGAGTGCTTGTCTCCTCGGTGGCCGCCAGTCGCGGCTCGCATCGATGCTACGAAGCGATGTTCACGGAGAAAATTGACCGTTGGTGAACGCGTCGTTCTCCGCCCGAGAACGGTGAGCGTTCTCAGGTAGGCAGCGAGCCGGTGTGCGGCGCTATCGACTGCGGAAGCTCGTCGCGGTAGATAGGCCAGCGCGTTGTCCGAAACACTTGGCAGCCGCCCAAGCGCAAGCCACACATCGGCACTGACGTTCCTATCGGTGAGCAGTACGCGCGATAGGCGACCGCAGGTCAGCCTGCGCAGCCTATCGGCCTCGCCGAGGTCCTGTCATGGATGCAGGATCTGCCGAGAATGCAAGCCCATGTCTTCGACGCCGGCCACTTGCTGCTCGAGACTCACTCGGGCGAAGTTGTGCCGCTCATTCTTGATTTCATCAGGCGCACCGGAGCAAACGCGCCCGCTCAGGATCATCGCGGCTAACGCTTTCGCCGTTTCTGAAAGGCTGCGGTGGATCGCCGACGCGCTGCTGCGCTTCGCGCCGTAGTCGAGAATGCGCTTCCCGGAGGCGCAGATCATCCATGACAGTGTTGGACAACGGACCCTTCTTTCACGGCACCAGAGCGGACCTGCAGGTTGGAGACCTGCTCACTGCAGGCTTCGGATCCAACTACAAAGACGACGTCGTGATGAATCACATCTACTTCACGGCGCTCGCCAAGGGCGCTGGCCTTGCGGCGGAAATGGCCCGAGGTCAGGGCAAGCCGCGGGTCTACGTGGTCGAGCCGATCGGGGATTTCGAGAACGACCCCAACGTGACGGACAAGAAGTTTCCCGGGAACCCGACCCGTTCGTACAGAAGCCGGCTGCCGCTGAAGGTCGTCGGTGAGCTCGAGTCATGGGAACCCTTCGACCCCGAGTTTGTTCGTGAGTTGAGACGCCGCGTGGACGACGGCATGGGCGAGATCATCAACTGACGGATTGCAAGCCGTCCGAAGGCGAAGCGGGACCTGCTGGGATTCCATGGGTGTGCTACACCTCGACCACGAGACTCGGATCGAACCGCGCGTTCTCGTTCACGTCGCCCACCGCATATCCACGCGGGTTGCACACAACCCGTACGCCGTTCAGCATGTAGTCGAAGCTGTCGTGCATGTGCCCGTGCACCCACAGGCACGATGTCCGTGCGTC
This sequence comes from Burkholderiaceae bacterium, assembly GCA_035280545.1. GTDB lineage: Bacteria > Pseudomonadota > Gammaproteobacteria > Burkholderiales > Burkholderiaceae_C > DATCSE01. Next base: position 2,598 of record DATEFR010000816.1, read on the forward strand.
GACCAGGCGCTCGGCGTCGGAGGCAAAGCATGCATTCACCAGCGAGTTCGCGAACCTCGGATGGATGCTCTTCGGCGATGGCGCGTGGTGGGTGATGACCACGGTCCGTCCTGTATACGGTTGGGCAAGCTTCCCCTCGAGCCATCCTGCGTTGATGGCGAACAGCTCCGCCGCGTCGGTCGGCATGAATACGCGCTGGTCGGCGAAGCCGTAACGGATGACGCGAAAGTCGTTCATGAACCGAACTGCCTCGCGCATCGCCTCGGCGCGCGGCTCGCCCTCGCCGCACAGCATGAAGTCCGTCCACAACGTGGTGCCCAGAAAGCGCACGCCGTCGAGTACGACCTCTTCGTTGTCGAGGAAATGGACGTTCGATCCTGCGCAAAGCCGCCTCAGTTCGGCGCGGATGCCCGCGATGCTGCCGCCGTAGAACTCGTGGTTGCCGGCGATGTACAGCACCGGCTTGTTCAGTGCCTGAAGCCACGCGACAGCCTCTTGCGGGCGGGAGATGTCGCCCGCCGCGATGAGGGCATCGGCGTCCGTCGTCGGCAGGTTCATCGGGCCACGACTCAGATGCACGTCGGAGACGATGTGCAGCTTCATCGCTCGAAAGGCCCTGCCCGTCGGTTCACGCGCGGCCGCGGACCATGTCGAGCAGCCGACCCACGATGCGCTCGCCATCGGCCCGCAGGCCGTTGTGCGCGTACTCGTTGGTGACCCATACCCGCAGCCCACGAACGCCACGCGCCGTCTCCTCGGCAAAGGATCGCTCCACATAGACGTCGTCGACGTACACGGTCGCTGCCACGGGGACCTCGTTGTGGGCGAGGCGGTCAGCGTCGTACAGGCGCGGCCACGGATGCTGGGCCAGAAGCTCCGCCGCCTCGCGATGCGCGCGCAAGCCCGAATAGTCGTTCCACATCCAAGGGAAGACGTGCTCTGCGCTGAGGAGGTCGCCGGTGACCGCATCCTCGGGTGCGAGGCGATGTGCCGACCAGCGGGTGGCGCAACCGTCGGCGTATGAGGACTCGTGGAGCGTCGCATAGATCGGATTGCGCTCCCAAGGAGACGCCGCCTGGACGTCGCAGAGGAACGCCGCCGAGCCAAAAGGCAGCTCGAGCAGGTGATGGAGACGTTCAAACCCAGCGCTGTCGCCGAGCCACATCCCGATCTGCCGGAATCGCCTCGATGTGAGGCGGTCACCGTTGGGCAGGCGGACGTCCTGCTCGTCGAGCCGGCGCAGGATCGCGCGCACATGATCGAGGTCGCCCGGATAGCGGGCCTGGTAGCGTTGATACGCTTCGCGCACGCGTGCCCAGGTTGCCGCGTAGACCTCGTCGACTGGCCGACTCGTGACCGGCGCGAGGCCGCCCGTGATCAGCACCTCCCGCAGGGTCTCAGGCGCCAGCGACAGGTAGGTGAGCGACGTGAATCCACC
>DATEFR010000817.1:0-8867 GCA_035280545.1 Burkholderiaceae bacterium
CGAAGCGCACGCTGCCGCGCGCCGGCACGAGGCCGGTGATCGCATTGCACAGCGTCGTCTTGCCCATGCCGTTACGGCCGACGATGCCGAACACGCCGCGCTCCAGCGTGAAGCTCACGCGCTGCAGCGCATGCGCGCGGCCATAGTAGACGTCGAGCTCGTGCACGACCAGCAGCGGGCCGTGCGCGCCGGCGGCGCCATCGTTGTTGCGTCCGGGCCAGCTCAGCGCCACGTCGTCGCCCCCGATGTTCTCCCTCTCCCGCTTGCGGGAGAGGGTCGGGGTGAGGGCCGACCGAGCCGCGCCTTCACCCTCACCCCTGCCCTCTCCCGCAAGCGGGAGAGGGAGAACGACAACACACGATCCGCGATCAATGCCGGCTCCCCATGTAGATCGCCTGCACTTGGCCATCGTTCTCGATCTCGTCGGGCGTCCCGGTCTTCAGCACGCGGCCGTTGTGCATCACCGTCACGCGCTCGGCGACGCGCAGCGCGATGTCCAGGTCATGCTCGATCAGCACGAAGCTCATGTGCGCGGGCAGCGAGCCCAGCAGCGCGACCAGCTCGCGCCGTTCGGCCGGCGACAGCCCGGCCGCCGGCTCGTCGAACAGGATCAGCCGCGGCGCGCCGGCCAGCGCCATGCCGATCTCGAGCTGGCGCTGCTGCCCGTGCGCGAGGTTCGCGACCCGCTCGTCGGCGATCGCGGCCAGCCGCGTGCGCTCGAGCAGATCGCGGGTCGCCTGCACGCTCGGGTGATCGGCCCGCGGCGGCACGAACACGAAGCGCCCGCTGGCGACGCCGCGCACCGCGAGGAACAGGTTGTCGCGCACCGTCAGGTCGCGGAACAGCAGCGACGACTGGTAGGTGCGGCGCAGCCCCTTGCGGATGCGCTCGTGCGGCGGCAGCTCGGTGATGTCCTCGCCGAAGAAGTGGATGCGCCCGGCAGTGGGCGGGAAGTCGCCGGTGATCGCATTGAACAGCGTGGTCTTGCCTGCCCCGTTGGAGCCCAGGATCGCGTACTTCTCCCCGGCCGCGACCGACAGCGACACATCGTCGACCGCGCGCAGCGCGCCGAATGCGCGCGTCACGCGGTCGAGGATCAGCGCGTCGCCCGAGAGCAGCGTCGTCGCGGCGCGGGTTGCGTTCATTTCCTGCAGTCGGGGACGTCGCGAGATCCGAGGCCCATCTTCTGGAAGTCGGCTTTCGACAGGCCCAGCGTCTGCGAGATGTTCGGCACCGACTTGACGACCTTGTTGTAGAACGAGCCGTCGGCCGCCTTCGCGACCTCGGTGATGTAGGTCGTGCCGACGCCGTTGCGGTTCTCATCGATCTCGACCACACCGGCCGGGCCGTTGAACTTGGTCTTCTGCAGCGCCTCGCGGTACGCCTTCTGCCCGCCCGACAGGTCGCCCTTCACCGCATCGAGCGCATCCAGCGTCGCCTTGGTGTTGATGTAGTAGAGGTAGGCGAACAGCGACGGGCTCGGGAACCCGTCCTTGAAGTTCGCCTTGTAGTCGGCGACGAACTTCTTCCACTCGGGCGTGTCGATCGAATCGGCCATCGGCCCGGCGCTCGCGGTGCCCAGCAGCGACTCACGGCGCTTGCCCTTGTAGTTCAGCACCGTCTGGTCGACCGTGATCGAGCCGCCGATCATCGGCTTGTCGCCGCCGGCCTGCTCGTACTGCGTCAGGAAGTTCACCGCGTCGGCGCCGCCCAGCACGACGACCAGCGCATCGATGTCCTTCGGGATCTTCGCGATCACCGAGGCGTAGTCCTTCGTGCCCAGCGGCACCCAGGCCTTGTCGACCACCTTGCCGCCCTTTGCGCAGTAGCTCGCCATGAAGCCCTGCACCTGCGAGTACGGGAAGCCGTAGTCCTCGGCGATCAGGAAGGTCTTCTTGTAGCCCTTGCCGAGCGCGTGCTCGCCCAGCCCCACCATCCACTGCGCGCCCTCGGTGTTGAAGCGGTAGAAGTTGGGCGCCGGGTCCGACAGCGTGGTCGCCTGCGCGCCCGACGAGCCGTTGATGAACGTGATGTTGGGCTGCGTCTTCGCGTAGTTCTTGACCGCGATGCCCTCGTCGCCAGAGAGCGGGCCGATCATGATCTGCACCTTGTCCTGCTCGACGGCCTTGCGGGTCGAGCCGACCGCCTTGTCGGGCGTCGCGTCGGACGAGAGCTTCACGAACTCGACCTTCTTGCCGCCGGCCATGCCGTTCTTCTGCTTCAGCGCGAGGTCGGCGCCGCGCATGCCGTCCTGCCCGCCGGCCGCGAACGGGCCCTCGAGGGTGGCGAGCAGCCCGATCTTGATCGTCTCCTGCGCGTACGCCGAGCCGGCCGCGGCCGCGAACGCTGCGGCGCCCAGCGCCGAATACACCCAGACCTTCTTCGTCATCGTCGTCTTCACGCTTGTCTCCTTGCTGGTGGTGTCGTCGTCAAGGTCCGGCCCGAGCCGATGTGCGAGCGAAGCTTCGCCCACAGTCCGAGCAGACCGTCGGGGGAAAACAGCACGATCGCGAGGAACACGCCGCCGATCACGAGGTTGAAGCGTTCGCGGTCGACCAGGTCGATCGCGAAGTTCTGCAGCAGCACGAACAGCACGGCGCCGATGAACGCACCGATCGGGTGCCGCATGCCGCCGAGCACGGCGATGATGAGGATGTTGATCATCGCCGCGACATTGATCGAGCCGGGCGAGATGCGGCCGTTGTACCAGACCATCAGCACGCCGCCGACCGCCGCCATCAGCCCCGCGACCGCGTACGCGGCGACACGATGCGCGGTGACATGAAAGCCCAGCGAGCCCATGCGCCGCGGGTTGTCGCGCACGCCCTGCAGCGCGAGCCCGAACGGCGCGCGCACCAGCGTGCGCACCAGCGCGTAGCCGCCGATCGCGCAGGCCAGCGCGAGGTAGTAGAACGGCACGGCTTCGCGGAAGTCGATGCCGGCCACCGTCGGCGCGGTGACCTTGTTGAAGCCCTGGAAGCCGTTGAAGAGCAGATAGTTCTGCTGCGCGAGGTAGAAGAACGCGACGCCGATCGCCAGCGTGATCATGATCGTGTAGATGCCCTCGGTGCGCACCGAGAGCCAGCCGACTGCGGTCGCGAACACGGTCGCGATGCCGATCGCGAACACGACCGCCAGCCACCAAGGCCAGGCGAGGCTGATCGCGACCGCGCTGCTCGTGCCGAAGATCGCGACCAGGTAGCCGGCAACGCCGGCCACCGTCATCTGCGCCAGCGAGACCATGCCGCCGTAGCCGCCGAGGAAGGTCAGCGACAGCGCGATCAGACCCAGCGCGAGCGACTGCGCGCCGATCTGGTAGGCGAAGAACGGCGATGCGAACAAGGGGTACAGCAGCAAGGCGACCAGCGTGAGCAGGTAGCGCGGGGTGAGCAGCAGCGCGAGGAAGCGGCGCCAGCGCGTCGTGCCCTGCGCCACCTGCGGCGCCGCCTCCGTCTCGACCAGACGCACGCGCGCACGCGCTACCGGGGCCGAGCGCGCGACGCTCGCAGCGCTCGAGTTCATGGCGCGTCGCCAGCGTGCGGCGCTCATCGGGCCACCCTCACCCCAGCCCTCTCCCGCCAGCGGGAGAGGGAGTCACGACACCGCCGTCCAGGCTCCCTCTCCCGCTCGCGGGAGAGGGCGGGGGGTGAGGGCCAACGCGCGACGCAGTCGCTCATGCCGGCCTCCCCATGATCCCGCGCGGCCGGAACGCCAGCGCGAGCACCATGATCACGAACGTGAACACGACGCTGTAGGTCGGCGCATAGGCGAGCCCGAACTGCTCGGCCAGTCCGATCAGGAGCGCACCGATCGCGGCACCGCCGACACTGCCCATGCCGCCGACGATCACGACCACCAGCGACGCGAGCAGGTAGCGCGTGTCCTCCCCCGGCGAGACCGACAGCGCCGAGCCGCCGACCACGCCGGCCAATCCGGCGAGCCCGGCGCCGATCGCGAACGTCAGCGCGAACACCAACTGCACGTTGACGCCGGCCGCCGCGAGCATGCCGCGGTCGTCGACGCCGGCGCGGATCATCATCCCGATACGGGTGCGCGCGAGCAGCCACCACAGCGCGAGGCCGATCGCGAGCGCCATCACGAACACCGCGATCCGGTAGGTCGGGAACTTCTGCACCAGCGGCAACGCGGTCGAGCCGTAGATCCACGACGGCGGATCGAAGGTGTAGATCTCGGCGCCCCAGCCCCACAGCATCAGGTCGGCCAGCACGATGGACACGCCTATCGTCACCAGCGTCTGGCGCAGGTCCTGGCCCTGCATGTGGCGAAACACCAGCACCTGCAGCAGCAGGCCGACGACCGCGGCGCTCAGGAAGCCGGCCGCGACCGCGAGCACCCAGGAGCCGGTCTTGTCGCCGACCACCCAGCCGACATACGCACCGAGCAGGTACAGCGAGCCGTGCGCGAGGTTGACATTGCGCATCAGCCCGAACACCAGCGTGAAGCCGCTCGCGACCAGGAAATACAGCGACGCGAGCGTCAGCGAGTTCAGCAAGGTCGTGAAGTACAGCCGCGCGTTGTCGACGATGGCCCAGACCGACAGCAGCGCGACCGCTGCCAGCGCGATCAGCGCCAGTGCGAGCCGGACGCGCTGCCGGGCTCGCGTCATGCGGCCACCCTGAATGCGCGTTCGGCCAGGATCGCCGGGACCTTGGCGAACTGCCCGTCCTTCATCACCGCGAGGATGCGCTTCGCATCGCGCAGGATCGCGAGGTTCGCGAGCGGGTCACCGTCGACCAGCAGCAGGTCGGCGAGATGGCCCTCCTTCACGAGCCCGAGCTCGTTCGGCTTGAGCATGATCTGCCCGCCGTACAGCGTCGCGCTGCGGATCGCCTCCTGCGGCGTGAAGCCCAGGTACTTGACGAAGAATTCGAGGTCGCGCGCGTTCTGCCCGTGCGGCGTGAAGGCAAAGCCGTAGTCGCCGCCCGGCAGGATGCGCACGCCGCGCTTGTGCATCGCCTTCAGCGACTCGAGCGCATGGTCCCACTCGCGCTGGTAGCCGAGCGCGACCGCCTTCTGGTGCGTGATGCCCCAGGGCTCGGCCTCGTACAGCATCGCGTAGAGGATCGCGATGCCGGGCGCGACGAAGATGCGGTCGCGCGCGGCCTCGAGCATGTCCAGCGCCTCCTCGTCGGTGTAGCTGGCGTGGTAGATCACCTCCATGCCGTGGCGCAGCGCCTGCTTCACCGAGGCGGCCGAGCGGGCGTGCGCGGTGCCGCGCTTGCCGCGCATCTTCACCTCCTCCATCGCGGCGGCGACTTCGGCATCGGTCATCCAGCCGGTCTCGGCGGGCGACTGCGGCGTGAAGTTGTCGCCCGAGAGGTTCAGCTTGATCGCATCGACGCCGTACTTCAGGAACAGGCGCACGGCCTTGCGCATCTCCTCGGCACCGTTGACGTTGACGCCGAAGCTGAACTCGGGGAACGGCAGGTGCGGCAAGGTCTCGTCGCCCAGCGCGCCCGGCACGGTGATCTCCTGGCTCGCCGCGAGATAGCGCGGCCCGGGGATCTGCCCGGCCTCGATCGCGTTGCGGATCACGACGTCCAGCCGCGGCTTCGCGCACGCGGCGCCGACGCACGAGGTGAAGCCCGCCTCGAGATAGCGCTTCGCGACTTTCGCGCACCACAGCACGTGCTCCTCGAGCGGCATGGTCTGGATCGCCGCGAGCGTGGCCGCATCGTTCCACGAGAAATGCGTGTGCGCCTCGCACAGCCCCGGCATCAGCGTCGCGCCGGCCCCGTCGATCACGATGGCCTGACCCGAGGCCGCGCCGGGTGCGATGGCAGCGGCCGAGCGGCCGACGGCCTTGATCCGGTTGCCCTCGACCAGCACGCTGCCGGCCACCGGCGAGCCGGTGCCGGTGCCGTCGAGGATGCGGACGTTGGTGAAGAGGACGTTGCTCATGTCGGCATCTCCATGCTCCCTCTCCCGCTCGCGGGAGAGGGTTGGGGTGAGGGCCGGCGCGCGCCCTCATCCCCCGCCTTCTCCCGCAAGCGGGAGAAGGAGCCGGTGCGGCGTTCATCGATCACGCTGCCCACCTCGTCGCCGTACGCGCCAATCGCACCGGCGGTGCGCGGTGGAACTCGCCGTCCTTCATCACCGCGAGGATGCGCGCCTTGTCCTGCAGGATCGTGATGTCGGCCAGCGGGTCGCCGTCGATCAGCAGGATGTCGGCCAGGTACCCTTCGCGGATGTAGCCCAGCACCTTACCCATGCGCATCATCGGCCCGCCCCAGGCGGTGGCCGAGAGCAGCGCCTCCATCGGGCTCATGCCGACGTATTGGACGAAGTACGCCAGATCCTTCGCATTGCTGCCGTGCGGCGTCCACGCGAAGCCGTAGTCGCCGCCGGGCAGGATGCGGATGCCGCGCCGGCGCATCGCCTTCATGCTCTCGACCGCGCATTCGAGCTCGCGGTGGTAGCCCATCTTCGTCGTGACCTCGCGGGTCAGGCCATACTCGCTCGCGTTGAAGCAGGTGTTGATCAGCCAGGCGAGGCCGGGCGCGACGAAGTGCTCGAGCTTCTTCGCCTCGAGCATGTCCAGCGCCTCCTCGTCGGCGAAGCTCGCGTGGTAGATCACCTCGATGCCCTGCTTCACGCACTGCTTGATGGCCCAGGTCGAGCGCGCATGCGCGGCGACGCGCTTGCCCCAGGTCTTGGCCTCGTCCACGCAGACCGCGATCTCCTCCTCGGTGAACTGGCTGGCTTCGCTGGGCATGCCGGTGATCGACTCGCCGGAGAGGTTGATCTTCAGCGAGTCGACGCCGTACTTCGCGAACATGCGCACGCAGCGCCGCATCTCGTGCGGGCCGCTGACGATCGCGCCGAACGCGAACTCGGGCTGCGGCAGGTGCGGCTGGGTCGTGTCGCCCAGGCCGCCCGGCACCGTGATCTCCTGGCTGGCCGCGAGGTACCGCGGACCGATGATGGTGCCGTCGTTGATCGCGTTGCGGATCACGACGTCCAGCCGCGGCTTCGCGGCCGCCGCGCCTACGCACGAGGTCCAGCCCATGTCGAGGTAGCGCTTCGCGACCTCGGCGCACCACAGGATGTGCTCCTCGGGCGGCATGCGCTGGATCGCATCCAGGCTGGGCTGGTCGTTCCACGAGAAATGCGTGTGCGCCTCCACCATGCCGGGCATCAGGAACGCGCCGGCCCCGTCGACGACGGTCGCACCGGCCACCGGCACGCCGCGCACGCCGTAGCCGGTCTTCGTGACGCGCGAGATGCGGTTGCCCTGCACCAGCACCTCGCCGCTGTACGGCGTTTCGCCGCCGCCGTCGAAGATGCGCACGTTCGTGAACAGGACGTTGGCCATGTCGCGTGCTCCTAGTGCTGGACCGACAGAAAGCCCCGCAGTTCGCGCGCGCAGTCCTCGGCACGCTCGACCGGCGTCCAGTGCCCGCAGCGGTTCAGCACCACGGTGCGCACGCTCTTGCTCGATTGCAGCCGCTCGGCCAGCGCGCGCACCGCTTGCGGCGGCGCGACCGCGTCTTCGTCGCCGGTCATCAGCAGCACCGGCGCGGCGATGCGTTCGACCGCGGCAGCCGTGGCGTCGGCCAGCGCTTCGCAGCTGCGCGCGTAGGCGTCGGGCTCCTGCCGCATCAGGCTCTCCCGCACGAACGCGGCGGCCGAGGGCAGCGAGCGCCGCGTCTCGGCCGAGATCGCGCCGTTCATCAGCGTCTGCGCGATCTCCTGCATGCCGGCCAGCCCTTCGCCCCGCGCCTTGACCGCACGCAGCCGGATCGCCGAGCGCATCGCATCGGTCGGCGCCAGCACGGGGCCGAACAGCGCGAGGCTGGCCACCCGCTTCGGCTGGTCGACCGCCAGGTGCTGGCAGACGATGGTGCCCATCGAATGCCCGAGCAGATGCGCCCGTGCGACGTTGAGCCGCGTGCACACCGACAGCACCGCATCGGCCAGCCGCGCGATCGTGATGGCGCCGCTCACGCCGCACGAGCGCGCACTGCCGGGCATGTCGAGCCGGATCACGCGATGCCCGGCGAGCGCGCCCAGCAGCGGCGTCCAGGTGTTCGAGCTGCCGCCCAGGCCGTGCACGCAGACGACCGGCGTGCCTTCGCCATCGTCTTCGACCGCGATCTTGTCGATCAGGTGAAAGGCCATCGTGTCATCTGCCTTTCGTCGTGCACCTCAGTCGAGATCGAACAGGTTGTCGATCGCGCCGATGCCGTCGATCTCGATGCGGCAGCGGTCACCGGGCCCCAGCCACTTCGGCGGATTGAAGCCCATGCCGACGCCGGCGGCCGTGCCGGTCGCGATCACGTCGCCCGGGTACAGCGTGATGCCGCGCGAGCACGCCTCGATCAGCTCGGCGATGCCGAAGATCATGTCGCGGGTGCGCGCGTCCTGGCGCAGCTCGGCCGTGCCGCCCTTGGGCGTGACCCAGCCGCGGATGCGCGTGTCGCGGCCATCGAGCTCGTCGGCGGTGACGATCCACGGCCCCATCGGGCAGAACGTGTCGAAGCTCTTGCCCAGGTCCCACTGCTGATGCCGCACCTGCACGTCGCGCGCGCTGACGTCGTTGACGACCGTGTAGCCCAGCACGTGGTCGATCGCGCGCGAGCGCGGGATGTCGCGCCCGCCGCGGCCGATCACGACCGCGAGCTCGCTCTCGTAGTCGATCTGCGACGAGACCTGCGAGCCCGGCAGGCGCACCGTGTCATGCGGGCCGGTCACGCACTCGCCGACCTTCGTGAAGACGATGGGCCACTCGTCCTTGGCCGGCAGGCTGGCGCGGAACACGGTGGTCGCGAGCTCGGCGGCATGTGCGTGGTAGTTGCGCCCGGCACACCAGATGCCGCGCAGCGGCTTGGGCAGCGGCGCGCACA
>DATEFR010000818.1:0-8093 GCA_035280545.1 Burkholderiaceae bacterium
TGTCCGGAGTCAGGGCCAGCCGATGCTGGAAATTACGTTGTGCCCCGACCGCATGCAATCGCCCGATGAAGCGGCCGATGCGTTCCAGCGTTTCGTCGTCTTCGAGCTCCGGGGCTCGGCCGCCGAAGCGCGGCGTCACGCCGAAACGGAACGATGCGCCGTCGGTGGTCGTGTATTCCACGAGCGTCGTGCCCTTCGTCGCTGCGTGCGCGGGCGGCGGCGTAGCCTCGGCGACGACCAACGACAGCGGTGCCGCGACCGGAACCTCGGCCGCGGCGAGCTCGGCGGCGAACGCGTGTTCTTCGAGGATCTGCGCATCGCTCCAGCGCCCGGGGCGATAGAACTTCGCCACCACGACCCGGCCGTCTTCGAGGAAGACCTGGAAGACGCGGTTCTCGAACGAGTTGAGCTGGATCAGCCGGCCGTCGCCGCGCAGGCCAACGCTGTCGAGCGCGTCCAGCACGATCTCGGGGACGAGGCCGTCGAACGGCGTCGGGTTCAGGGAGGGGGGTGGTCCAGACGTCATACGGCGCGCATCGTACGCGCCGCGGCGTGATCAGTTGGACGTCGTGGTCGGGCGCGGCCGGTCAGCGCCGCGAGCCGGACGAATAGCGCGGCTCGTCGACAACCACGCCACCGACATCGTCGGGTTCGGGCTCGGGCGCGACGCTCTCGTTGCTGCTCGGCGTCGTCGTGCCGCCTCCGCGCGACGGCTTGCCGCTCTTCGGCGCGGTCAGCGATGCAAATTCGCTGCTGGAGAAGCCATCGAGGCGACTGTCGGGCGCAAAGAACGAATCCTGGAACACGGTCGAGTCCTGCCAAAGCGCAGTGCGCTCGGCGCGCCGCGTGGCGACCGTGCTCGACAGGTGATCGCGCGCCTGGTGCAAGTTGGGCGGCTGCGTGGGCGCCGGCTGCGGGCCGCGGGCTGGTGCGGCGCTGCTCGGCACGAGCAACTGCAGCTCTGCAACCGACGGCAGGTGGTCGACCGGGCAGCGCAGGTAGCGGACGCGGCAGGCACTGAGCACCGATTGCTTGATCTGCAGCACGCGACGCGAATTGCCGCGATCGGTGTCCAGATCGATCGCGGCCAGCACGCGCCCGTTCGCACTGCAGACCGCGAACGTGACGTGGCTTGAACCCAGCAGATCGAACCAGTAGCGCACTTCGCCGGGATCGGTCGGCTGGCAGAAGCGCACCAGCGGCAGCTTCGACAGCACGATGTGGTGCGGCAGCGCTTCGCGCAGCAGGCGGTAGACGCGTCGCTCGTCGGTGGAGAACACGGGCCGCGCCGCCAGCGCCCATTCGGTCGGCAGCGGCGCTGCCTTCTTGGGCCGGCGCGCCGACAACGCCCATGCCGCTAGCGCGAACACCAGCAAGGCCAGCGTGGCCAGAGCGATGATCCACGGAAGGGTCTGCATGTGGGGCAACACGGTTCCAAAGTGCGTCGTCGCATCGGGGTGAGACGACGTGCCGACTGTACTGGAAGCCAACCGGCCGGCACCGGCGGCGCTGGGCCCTCAATCAGGTGCTTGGGCTCGAAGTGTAACTATTTGTGTGAGCTTTACCACACTCGCCGTGCTGGTTCCGCGTCAGTCCTGTGCAACACGGGAAGACTTGCCGACGGATGACTTTACTTCCGAGATCGCATCGAGCAGGCCGCTGACTTGTCGTGCGTGCACTTTCAGCCGGTAGTCGAGTTCGGCGGCTTGACGCTCGACCAGCTCATCGACATGAGAGGCCAGCGTGTCCGGCGGCAGCCGCAGCCAAGCCTCCGATTCCGAGCCAGAGCGCTCGACCGTCGCGCCGGCTTTGCGCGCAATCTTCAGCATGGCGACGTTTTCGCTCAGCGCGTGGATGAACAAGGTCTGCACACCGCGGTTGCGGGCATGCAGCATGGCGTGTTCAAACAGGCGTGCGCCGAGTCCGCGGCCGCGCACGCGCGCGAGCACCGAGACGCCGAATTCGGACATCGAGGGATGCGCCGGGTGTTGGCTCGCGGCCGAATGCGCGAGGTGAGCCAGGGCGATCAGCTCCAGCCGCCGGTTGAAGATGCCGAACACCTCGTCTTGCTCGAAATCCAGCAGGTCGACGTACTTCGAGAGTTGCGCGTCGGTCGCGGCGTAGCCGAATCGAAGGTAGCGATCACTCTCTGTAAGAGCCATCAAGTGAGCGGCGATACGCTCCCGATGGCGCGGTCCCAGCGAACGGATCGGAACCCACGCCCAATTTGGCTTGGGCGCGTCTGCCGGTGAGGCTTCGGAATCATGAGGAACGGGACGTGCGGGGTCAGGAAGGCTCATCGAGCGGTCTCCTGTTCTAGGGGTTAACCCCAGTCTACGCTTTCCGGTTAGGCGCTGCTCTCGAGATGCTGCTGCGCAGCAAAGGGCCTGATGGGCCGATTCTGTTATAGTCGCGGGCTTTTCCGATTTTGCCTCCGGAAAACAGGTGTTCGACGCAGCGCGAGAGACCGCCGGCCCTGGCAGGGCCTCAGAAGCGGTGCCGAGCGCGATTGCGAATGTGAGGCAGTCATCTCAACTCATCGAATCCACATGAAAACCTTCAGCGCAAAAGCAGCCGAAGTGACGCATGAGTGGTTTGTGATTGACGCAACCGATAAGGTTCTCGGACGGGTGGCCAGTGAAGTCGCCCTCCGCCTGCGCGGCAAGCACAAGGCCATCTACACGCCTCACGTCGACACGGGCGACTTCATCGTCGTCGTCAACGCCGACAAGATCCGCGTCACCGGCAACAAGGCCAACGACAAGGTGTACTACCGCCACTCGGGCTTCCCGGGCGGCATCTATGGCACCAAGTTCAAGGACATGCAGGCCAAGCATCCGGGCCGCGCGCTCGAGAAGGCCGTCAAGGGCATGCTGCCCAAGGGTCCTCTGGGCTATGCGATGGTCAAGAAGCTGAAGGTGTATGCCGGTGCCACGCATCCGCACACCGCCCAGCAGCCCAAGGCGCTGGAAATCTAAGGAGCGGTGATGATCGGAAATTGGAACTACGGTACCGGCCGCCGCAAGTCGTCGGTGGCGCGCGTCTTCATCAAGAAGGGCACGGGCCAGATCGTCGTCAACGGCAAGAACGTCGACCAGTATTTCGGCCGCCAGACCTCCATCATGGTCGTGCGCCAGCCGCTGGTGCTGACCGCCAATGACGCAGCCTTCGACATCAAGGTCAACGTGCGTGGCGGCGGTGAGTCCGGCCAGGCCGGCGCGGTGCGCCTGGGCATCACCCGCGCACTGATCGACTATGACGAAACGCTGAAGTCGTCGCTGAAGCAAGCCGGCTTCGTGACCCGCGATGCTCGCGAGGTCGAGCGCAAGAAGGTCGGTCTGCACGGCGCACGGCGTCGCAAGCAGTTCAGCAAGCGCTGATTCGTCACGGTTGCGGCGAGTCCGCTGCAACCAAGTGCAAGCGCCATGCAAAGGCCGCCTTCGGGCGGCCTTCGTGTTTCTACAATCGCCGCTCTTCTTTCAACACCTGCCGGGCCGGCCATGCGCTGGAAATTGCTGCGTCGCCGCTTGTCGATCAGTTCGCCGCGTGTGATCGTGCGCCGGCATTTGCCGTGGCCGCTGCGCTGGGCGGTGTGGGCGCTGACGCTGGGGTTTTCGGCGGCACTCGCCTTGTGGGCCTTCGAGTTCGGCAAGGACATCGCCGGTCTGGACCGGCACGCGAAAGAAGAGCTGGCCAAACTGCGCCTGGAGGTGGAGCAGTTGCGCGGCGAGCGGGAGAAGGCGATCTCGATCGCGAACACCGCCGAAAGCCTGTTGAAGACCGAGAAGACGGTGCAAGACAAGCTGGCCCAGCAGCTCAAAGCCGCCGAGGCCGAGAACCTTGCGCTGCGCAACGACCTGGGCTTCTTCGAGCGGCTGCTGCCGGTCGCGAGGGGCGACGGCGTGTCGATCCGCAGCCTGCAGGCCGAAGCGACTATGCCCGGTCAAGTGCGCTACCAGGTGCTCGTGATGCAGCTCGGAGGCAAGAACTTGCCGCCCTTCAATGGCCGCTACGACGTGACATTGAACGGCACCCTCGACGGCAAAGCGTGGACTTTTTCACCACCTGCCGGTGGTCAGCCGTTGCAATTGAAACAGTACCTAAGACTTGACGGATTGCTCGAACACTCTGCAGAGGCCGTGGTAAAAAGTGTCTCCGTCAGGGTCATGGACACGTCGGGCGCCGTCAAGGCCAGCCTGACGGCCAAGCTGGGACAGCCGGCCACCGGCTGAACGCGGGAGGCACGAGCTGCCCCGCATCGTTGGGGATCTCACATCATGTTCAGCAAGAAGAAGCAGCCGCCGATCCGCACGCTGATCGGCGAAGGTACGCAGATCCAGGGTGAGCTGCGCTTCACCGACGGGCTGCGCATCGACGGCGAGGTGCAAGGCGACGTGATCGCGGTCGGCGATGCGCCCAGCATCCTCGTGATCAGCGAAAAGGCGCGTGTGACCGGCCGGGTTCGTGGCGGCCACGTGATCGTCAACGGGCATGTGACCGGCCCGATCCAGTCCGACGAGCTGCTCGAGCTGCAGCCGCAGGCGCGGATCGTCGGCGACGTGCGTTACGAGGTGCTCGAGATGCATCAGGGCGCGACGATAGACGGCGAGCTCAGGCCGTTGTCGGCCGAGGAAAAACCATCACTGAAGCTGGCGGCATCGAATCTCGGATAATGCGGCCATCACCGGCGTATTGCCGAAGGAGCTTTTGCCCATGAGTGCCGTTGCAGCAGCCGACAACAGCCAAGCGCTGGTCCCGAACGACGAACCGCCGGCGCCCATCGTCTTCACCGACAGCGCCGCGAACAAGGTCAAGGAGCTGGTCGACGAGGAAGGCAACCCCGACCTGAAGCTGCGCGTCTTCGTGCAAGGGGGCGGCTGCTCGGGTTTCCAGTACGGCTTCACGTTCGACGAAATCATCAACGATGACGACACGCAGATGACGAAGAACGGCGTCACGCTGCTGATCGACGCGATGAGCCTGCAGTACCTGGTCGGTGCCGAGATCGACTACAAGGACGACCTGCAGGGCGCGCAGTTCGTGATCAAGAACCCGAACGCGACGACGACTTGCGGCTGCGGATCGAGCTTCTCGGTCTGAGCGCGGCGAAAACGTAGCCCTTCGAACAAGAAGCCGCCTTCGGGCGGCTTTTTGCTGGACATACGCCGCGCGACCGTCGGGTCAGCGCGGGTAGAGCGCCCCCAACACGCGCGGGCCGCGCGCGCCGGTGATCGATCCGATGTCCAGCGCTTCGCGTTTCACGTGCGCTCGCGCGAGCCAGGCGAATGCGCAGCCCTCGACCTGCGTGGGCGGCAGCCCGCGTTCGTCGCTTCGCAGCACCCGCAAGCTCGGCACCCGGGCCGCGATTCGGCGCAGCAGGTGCGTGTTGAACGCGCCGCCGCCGCATACCAGCAGCTCGGCGGCTTCCGGCGCGTAGCGCTGCAGGTCGTTCGCGCAGGCCGCGGCCGTGAATTCGGCGAGCGTCGCCTGTACATCGGCGGGCTGCGGTGCCGCCGAGGCCGGCGCGCTCGCGAGCAGGCGCGCGGCCAGCCACTCGGGGTTGAACAGATCGCGTCCGGTACTCTTCGGCGGCGCGACCGCGAAATACGGATCGGCCAGCAGCGCGCTCAGCAGCGGCTCGATCACGCGGCCGGAGGCAGCCCAGGCACCGCCATCGTCGTACGGGCGGCCGGCGTGTCGCTGGCACCAGTGGTCCATCAGCGCATTGCCGGGGCCGCAGTCGAAGCCCAGCGTCGGTTGGCCCGGCCGCAGCACGGTCAGGTTGCTGATGCCGCCGAGGTTCAGCACGCCGCGGGTTTCGCGGTCGCTGCCGAACATCACGCGATGAAATGCCGGCGCGAGCGGGGCGCCCTGGCCGCCGGCCGCGACGTCGCGGCTGCGGAAGTCGCAGACGACATCGATGCCCGTCAGCTCGGCCAGCAGCGCCGGCTGGTTCAGCTGCAGCGTGAAGCCGATGCCGTCGAGCTCCTGCGGGCGATGCCGCACGGTCTGGCCATGTGCGCCGATCGCGACGATCGCCTCGCGCGGCAGGCCTGCCGTCGCCAGCAGCTCCGCGACCGCCGCCGCATAGCGCTGCGCCAGCGCGTTCGCGGCCAGCGCGGCGCGCTGCAGCTCGTTCGTGCCGGCCGGGCTGTTCAGCGCCAGCAGCTCGGCGCCTAGCGCCGCATCGAACGGCACGTGGGCATGCGCCAGCACCTGCAGCGGCTCGCCGGCGCGCGGCGCGAAATCGGCGATCACGCCGTCGACGCCGTCCATCGACGTGCCGGACATCAGCCCGATGTAAAGCTCGCTCATGGGCACCGATTGTGCCTGGCGAGCCGTTCCGCTACTCGCCGTAGGCGCCCGACCCGCCCAGCGTGTTGGCGATCGCAAGCTGCTCCTTCATGCTCTGCGCGAGCTGCGCGAACTGGGCTTTCGCAGCGGGCGACAGCGTCACCGCCTCGGAGGCCTTGGCCATCAGCATCGGGTTCTGCTGCACGCCGTTCTGCTTGACCTCGAAGTGCAGATGCGGACCGGTCGCCCAGCCGGTCGAGCCGACCGCGCCGATGCGCATGCCCTGGTCGATGCGCTGGCCGCGCTTCACGTCGATGCGGCTCATGTGCGCATACAGCGTCGAGCGGCCGCCGCTGTGGCGGACCTCGACGACGTTGCCGTAACCGTTCTGCCAGCCGGCGAAGTCGACAACGCCGTCGCCGACCGCGCGAATGGCCGTGCCGGTTGGCGCGCCGTAGTCGACGCCCTTGTGTTGCTTCCAGGTGTTCAGGATCGGATGCAGGCGCATCGCGAAGCCCGAGGTCACGCGCGAGAACTCCATCGGGCTCGCGAGGAACGCGCGCTTCTTGCTCTGGCCATCGAGGCCGAAGTACGCACCCTTGCCTTGCGCGTCCTTGAACCAGACGGCCGAATAGCTGCGGCCGTTGTTGACGAAGTCGGCGCCGAGCAGCTTGCCGCTCGCGCCCCAGGTGATGGCTTCGCCGTCGGCGGTCAGCGCCTCGTAGACGACCGAGAAGGTGTCGCCCTTGCGCAGCTCACGGTGAAAGTCGATGTCGGTCGCGAACACCTCGGCGAGCTGGGTCGCGATCGCATCGGGAATGCGCGCTTCGTCGGTCGCGGCGAACAGCGAGCTCGCGACGGTGCCGCTGCCCATGCGCACCTGCGCGGCCAGCGGCGCGGTCTCGACCATCGCCTGGAACCGGTCGCCCTCGAAGCGCTTGATCGTCAGGCGCATGAAGTGGGTCGCGAGCAAGTCGGAGCTGCTCGGCGCGTAACGCGCGACCAGCTGCGAGACCTTGCCGGACTCGTCCGCCGTGACCTGGACCATCTTCCCGGCGCGGCCCTCGAGCAGCTTGCGCGCCGTCGCGTCGCTGCGGATGAAGCTGGCGATCAGCGGGTCGTTGACGTTCAGGCGCTTGAGCAGCGTGTCGGCCGTGTCGCTCGCGCGGGTCAGGTCGGTCCGGTACAGCTCGAGCTCGTGCTCCGCGAGGGCGTCCAGCTGTGACTGGATGTCTCGGGTGGTGACGGTTTCCGTCACCAAGCGCTTCGGGAGGTCGGATGCATCGGGCATCATCGGCGCGATGCCGAACGCCGTCGCCGCGAAACCGCCGAGCCCCAACATCACGGCCGCCGTCAGGCTGCGCGGATGAGTCGAGATAAAGCGACCGGTTTGCGCGAGTGCCGCAGACACTGCACGCTCAAGAGGATCCAACGATTTCAATTCGGTACTCGAGCGTGGCCGCTCTTGCTCTGTTCTGCGAGTGCGCGCGGCGTCGGCCCGCACTTCGATGTCTATCCCTCACGCCGAGAGGCGCTCCACTAGAATCCGTGGCGCATTCCCGGTCATGCTCGCTACACGCCTGATGCGAAACGCTCTGCGGGCGCGTGCCATGAGCCGCGGCGCAGTATAACGATCCGATCCGGCGGTCCGCTCCGGAAAAGCACCGTATGTCCCAGCCAGTTGCTCAGACTTCCAACCCCTCGTCGCCCTCTTCACATCCCGTCACCGACCGCGTTCTGCAGGCGATGGCGATTTCCAAGCGGGGCTGCGACGAACTGTTACCGGAAGCCGATTGGCT
>DATEFR010000819.1:0-6970 GCA_035280545.1 Burkholderiaceae bacterium
GTCGCGTCGGCCGCGCGCATCTAACGCGCGGCCTCGCGCGGCTCCGCTTCGGCGTCGCGGGCGGCGGTCGAATCGGAAGGCGCCGGCGCGCCCGCGGCTGCGCCGGCTTCCTGCGCCCGCTCCGCGTACTTGTTGAAGCGCCACGCGGTCGCTTCCATCGTGATGCGGCGCCAGGTCGCGCGCTTCTCGGCCGGGGTCATCGTCGGCCAGCGCTGCACCTCGTCGAAGGTACGGCCGCAGCCCTTGCAGAGGTCGTCGCCTTGGCTGGTCGAGCAGATCGCGATGCACGGCGCATCGGGCGTGCTGGCATACCAGGCGAGCCAGGCCTCGTGCGCGTCGGCGGGCATCGTGTCCTCGTCGCACTCGCTCTCGTGGTAGTAGACCATCAACGCATACACCGTGCCGAGCGCACGCACCTCGCGGCATGCGGTGATGCCGTCGGGCGACGGCGAACGCTCGCGCCACCAGTTGATGGCGGACTCGATGTCGGTGATGTGGAGGGCGGCCATGGGCTTTCGGACGGGTGGCAAGGATAACGCCCCGAACTTTGATACCCTGTCGACCCGGCGATGAGACCCCGACGCCCGCACACGTTCCGATACAACAACTCATGCTTCCCTTGCGATTCACGCGGCCCGGCGCGCGCACCTTGCAAACCCTGGTGCTCGCAGCAGCGGCTTCGATGACGCTCGCGGCCTGTGCGACGCCGGACGAACGGGCGCGCAAGGTCGACACCGGCGGCCACTTCGTCACGTTGACCAACGGCAGCGCCGGCAGTGTCGAGCTGCGCCGCGACCAGGAGCTGCGCGTGCGCCTTGCAACCGATGTCACCGACGGGCGCGAATGGGCGCTGGTCGAGATGACCCCCGGCGTGCTCGCGCAGGACGGCACGCGCGTGTTCGAGCGCGAGGGCCTGGTGTCGAACATCGGCCAGGCGGCCGGCGCCGAAGTGTTCCGCTTCAAGCCGCTCGCCGCCGGGACGACCACGCTCAAGTTCGACTTCCGCCGGCCGCGCGATCTGCAGCCGGCGAGTCAGTCGGTGAGCTTCACGGTCAGCGTCAAGTAGCGCGGCGCGACCATCCATCGAGGCGCATTCCGATGATCGACCATCTGACACTGCGCCTCGCCACCCGCGCCGATTCGGCCGCGATCGCCGCGATGTCGCGCGACCTGATCGAGCGCGGCCTGGGCTGGAGCTGGACGCCGCGGCGCGTGCTGCGCAGCATCGCCGACGCACACACCAACGTGGTCGTCGCGCTCGATGTGCAGCATCTGGCGGGCTTCGGCATCATGCGCTACCACGACGACGAGGCGCACCTGCTGCTGCTCGCCGTGAACCCGGCCGACCGTCGCCGCGGCGTCGGCGCGGCGCTGGTCACGTGGCTCGAGAAGGCGGCGCTGGTGTCCGGTGTCGGTCAGGTCTATCTCGAAGCGCGGGCCGGCAACCTGCAGGCGCGGGCGTTCTACCGCAAGCTCGGTTATCGCGAGGTGCAGCGGGTGCCCGGCTACTACCAGGGTGTCGAGCCCGGCGTGCGCATGGCCAAGGACCTGTGGCTCGCGCGCGGCGCCACGGAAGACTTCACGTGAGTGCGATCGCGGCGCTCGGCCCGGCGGCCGTTCTGGCCGCGTGGCTGCCGGCATGCGCCTGGGCGCAAGCCAGCGCTGCGACCGCGGCGTCGTCGCCGGCCGTGCACAGTGCGGCCGAGTGCGTCGTCTGGCGCCGCGAGCTCGGCTTCGCGCGCAGTGTCGAAGCGCACGATGCGGTGGGGTTCGCCGCGCATCTGCATCCGGGCGCGGTCTTCAACGCCGGCTCGCGGCGGCCGCTGCGCGGTGCCGACAGCGTCTCGAAAGCCTGGGCCGGCATCGTCGAGGGCAAGGCGTTCGTGCTGCGCTGGCGACCCGGCGTCGTCCACATCGGCGGGGATCCGAACATCGCGCTGTCGCGCGGTCCGTTCTTCAGCGACAACCCGGGCGCCGAGGCGCGCGACCGCTACAAGGTCGGCTTCTTCCACTCGATCTGGGTGCGCGATGCGGCCGGCGAGTGGCGCATCCTGTTCGACGGGCCGGATGGCGTGCCGCAATCCGTGGCGAACGCCGAAGAAGGGCGGGCATTCGTCGCCGCCCAATCGAGCGACGACTGCGTGGTCGCGAACTGACCGACGAAAAAAGGGCTCAGGCCTGGGCCAGGCCGCTGCGCGAGCAGCGGTCGGCCGCGCCATGCGACGCGTAGACGCCGGTGCCTTCGCGCGGCAGCAGCACATCGATCGCGCGGTCCAGCGCGGCGGTGGCGCGCGCCAGCGACTCGCGCTGCGCGGCGACCTGGCCGCTTGCGCTCGCCAGACGCATGCGCAGCGTGGCCGGCACCGAGCCGGTACGCGCGGCGCGCGAGAAATGCTCGACCGCGGCCGCGAGTGCGCGGTGCAGGCCTGTTGCATGCGTGTCGATGGCGGCACTGTCGCGCTGCTGCAGCGACTCGCCCAGAGCGGCAAGCTCGGACTCGACCGCCGCGAGCTTCTCCTCGAGCTCGGGGCTGTCGGCGTGCGCGGTGCGGGAAGCGGGGGCCGGGTGATACATCGGAGGATCCAGCGAGTTCGGCGGTGGCGGGAAGCGACGACAGGGTGACGACGGTTCGGAGGCACGGCGTACGCGCGTGCCAGCCGACCGTCTGCTACGAGACCGACTTGGTCAGCAGTTCCTTGGCGTTGCCGATCAGCTTGTCGGCGATCACGTCGGCGTTGATCTTGAACGTGCCGTCCTCGATGGCCTGGGAGATGCGTGCCACCTTGTCGGCATCGAAGTCGGCACCGGATTCGTTGTCGAGCAGCTTCGATGCGGCGCTGGACAAGGCGATCGTGGTGCTCGGATCGGCGGTCGCGGGAATCGCGCTGGCGGACTCCTGCGCCTTCGCGGCCTCCTGGGCCGGGCTGGTGCTGCCGGCACCGTTGAGCGGTGCGGGTTTGTCTGCGTGGTTGCCGATTTTCATGATGCTGCTCTCCAGGGGCCGGCGCGGGGCGCACGACCTGACGATGTGCAGACTGTATCGGCGGGCGGCGCCGCGACTTTAGGAATTTTTTCTGTCCGGCTATGGCCAGGAGGACGACGGCAAATCCGCCGTATTTCACGCTTTTCAGCCCGAACGGGCTGGCTCAGATGCCGATCTCGACCCGTTTGTCACCGACCGGGTTGCCGGTGAGCACGCGCCCGCTTTCGGTTCGGACCCGCGCCGGCTGACCTTCGATGCCGTTGGTCAGCGCCTGGCCTTCGCCCGCAACGCTGAACCCCGGCCCCTGCGCCAGCACGCTGACCGTCTCGCCGGCGACGAAATACTGGCGCGGCTTCAGGTGCGAGGCGCGCAGGCTCTGACCGGGCCGCAGCGCGCGGGTCACGGCGCGGCCGACCACCAGGTCGGCATCGGCCAGCGCCGGCGTCGAATCCTCGGCCAGATCGACCTCGCCCTGCGCGACGTCAGCCGCCCCGAGCACGGCACCGGCGGCGATCGCGTTCGTGGCCACGAGCGCACGCGTCCACACCTTCACGGTGATCGGCAGATAGACGTTCCACTTGACGCTGCCTTGCGCGCAGCGCAGCCCGATGCGACTTTTTCCCCACGGCCGCATGCCTTCGGGCAGATACGGCTCGATGCGCTGGCATGGCGCGAGGCGCAGGCGCGGGTCGAGCTGGCCGACCTGCACCTCGATGCGGGGAGCGCTGGAGGACGAGGTGCCGTTCGAGACGGGCAGTGCGGCGTGGCTGCCGTCCAGCGCGAGCTGGCGCACCTGCTGCTCGAGCGCGGTGTCCAGACCGCTGGGCGGCGCGGCGGCATCCGCTTGTGCCTGCGCCATGGCGGGCAGCGTCACGACAAACAGGACCACGGCCAGCAGCGCGATCCATGCAGGATTGGACGAGACGAGGCGCAGCCGGGATTGCATGGCCGGCACTGTAGGCGGCGCGGGGCCGGCGCGAGGCTGCGAATTGAGCGGCGTTCCACGCTCTATTCCCCCTAATGTTTGATCGGGCGGCTACCCACAATGCCTTCACATCGCCCGACTCCGGGCCGGCATTGCCAAAGGCCGCCATGCTCAACCGATTGACCGACTCGCTCGACTTCCAGGCCCAGGCGCTGAACCTGCGCTCGGAACGCCAGCGACTGATCGCCAGCAACATCGCGAACGCCGACACGCCGGGCTACGTGGCCCGCGAGATGAATTTCGCGCAGGCGCTGCGCGAGGCGACCGGCACGGCCGCCGGCACGGCGGTGCTGAAGACCAGCCAGGCGGGCCATATCGGCGGCGGTGCCGACGGCACAGTCGCGAGCAACCGCAGCGCGGCCGACAACCTGACGTACGCCGCGCCCAGCCAGACCAATCTCGACCGCAACACGGTCGACATGGACCGCGAGCGTGCCAGCTTCGCCGACAACACGGTGAAGTACGAAGCGACGCTGCGCTTCATCAACCAGAACGTGCGCACGACGCTGAGCGCGATCACCGGCCAGTGACCATGACGAATCAACACGCTGAGCGGGCCGAGCGCCGGGCCGCTCCCAAGCCGGCCCGCATCCCCTCGGGGGATCGGCCGATGTACTCGTCGGCCGAGGGGCTGTCATGAGCATGATGAACATCTTCAATGTGTCGGGAAGCGCCGCTAGTGCGCAGAGTCAGCGCCTGAACGTCGTCGCGAGCAACCTCGCGAACGCCGACACGGTCGCCGGCCCCGACGGAACGGCCTACAAGGCGCGCCAGGTCACGTTCCAGACCGAGCTGGTCGGTGCGCGCAACGACCCGACCGCCGCCGGCGTCAAGGTCAGCGCGATCACCGAAGACCAGAGCGCCGGCCGCCGCGTGCACGACCCCAAGCACCCGAGCGCCGACGCCGACGGCTACGTGACCTACAGCAACGTCAACGCGGTCGAGGAGATGGTCAACATGATCTCGGCCTCGCGTTCGTACCAGAACAACATCGAGGTCATGACCACGGCGAAGAGCCTGCTGATGAAGACCTTGCAGATGGGCCAGTGACACCGTGACGACCGCCGTCTCTTCGACCAGCAGCTCCACCGCCGCGACCGCCTCGTCGCTCTCCAGCGCGACCGACGTCGCCGGCAGCCAGGACCGCTTCCTGAAGCTGCTCGTCACGCAGCTGCAGAACCAGGATCCGCTCTCGCCGATGGACAACGCCGAGCTGACCAGCCAGATCGCGCAGATCAACACGGTCACCGGCATCACGAACCTGAACTCCAGCGTGCAGGCGCTGTCGGGCCAGTTCCTGCAGATGCAGACGCTGCAAGGCGCATCGCTGATCGGCAAGAACGTGATCGTGCCGGGCAACAAGCTCGACATCGCGAACGGCGTCGGCCAGGGCGGCTTCGAGCTGACGTCGGCCGCCGACGCGGTCAAGGTCGAGGTGCTGAACGCGGCCGGCACGGTGGTCGACACGGTGCAGCTCGGCGCCTGCAGCAGCGGCGTCAACGGCTTCAACTGGAACGCCGGCACCACCTACGACAACAGCAGCGGCCTGACCTTCCGCGTGACCGCGACCAGCGGTGCGACCAAGCTCGATGCGACGCCGCTGATGCGCGACACCGTCAACGCGGTCAGCACGTCGGGCAACTCGCTGGTGCTCGAGCTCGACCGCAGCGGCGAGACGCCGTACTCGTCGGTCAAGGCGATCAACTGAACACCACTTCACTCCGTTCCCTCAAGGACACCCCATGAGCTTCCAGCAAGGTCTTTCCGGTCTGAACGCGTCGAGCAAGAACCTCGAGGTGATCGGCAACAACGTCGCGAACGCCAACACGATAGGCGCGAAGTCGTCGCGCGCCGAGTTCGCTGACATGTACGCGAACGCGCTCAACGGCGCCGGCACGACCAACATCGGCATCGGCGTGAACCTGGCCGCGGTGACGCAGCAGTTCACGCAGGGCAACATCACGACCACCGAAAACCCGCTGGACCTCGCGATCAACGGCAACGGCTTCTTCGAGGTCAGCAACGGCATCCAGACGCTGTACACCCGCAACGGCCAGTTCCAGGCCGACAAGGACGGCTATATCGTCAACAACGCCGGCATGAAGCTGATGGGCTACCCGGCCGACAACAACGGCGTGATCCAACCCGGCGCTGCCAAGGCGCTGCAGCTGCCGACCGGCGGCGTCGACCCGCAGGCCACGAGCGAGATCGACGTCGAGATGAACCTCGATTCGCGGCTCGCGACCACGCTGCCGGCGACCTCGCCGCAGATCGACTTCTCCGACGCGACGACCTACAACAACGCGACCTCGGTCACGGTGTTCGACGCGAAGGGCCAGGACGTCGCGCTGACCTACTACTTCCAGAAGTCCGGCACCGACACCTGGAATGTCTACGCCACCGCCAACGGCACCACGGTGGCGGGCACCGCGGCTGCGCCGCTGCCGATCACGTCGATCACCTACGCGAGCGACGGCAGCGCGCCGACCTCGCCGACCGGACCGATCTCGATCACGATCCCGTCGACGACCAATTCGAGCGGCGCGACCACGCTCGCGATCTCGGGCGTTTCGCTGGATTTGACGAAGTCCACGCAGTACGGCGCGGCGTTCGGCGTGACCAACATGTCGCAGGACGGCTACACCGCCGGCCAGCTCGCCAGCCTGTCGATCGAGAAGAGCGGCGTCGTGATGGCGACCTACTCGAACGGCCAGTCCAAGCCGGCCGGGCAGATCGAGCTCGCGACCTTCCGCAACCCGCAAGGCCTGTCGCCGCTGGGCGGCAACGTCTGGGCCCGCACCTATGCGTCGGGCGACCCGACGGTGGGCACGCCGGGCAGCGGCAATCTCGGTTCACTGCAGGCCTCGGCGCTCGAGGAGTCGAACGTCGACCTGACCGGCGAGCTGGTCAACATGATCACGGCGCAGCGCGTCTACCAGGCCAATGCGCAGACGATCAAGACCCAGGACCAGGTGCTTCAAACCCTCGTGAACCTGCGCTGA
>DATEFR010000820.1:0-3365 GCA_035280545.1 Burkholderiaceae bacterium
CGCGACGATGCTGATCGCGGTGCCCACCGGCGTGAAGATCTTCAACTGGATCGCGACGATGTGGCGCGGCTCGATGACCTTCGAGACGCCGATGCTGTTCGCGGTCGGCTTCCTGTTCGTGTTCACGATGGGCGGCTTCACGGGGCTGATCCTCGCGATGGCGCCGGTCGACATCCAGCTGCAGGACACCTACTACGTCGTCGCGCACTTCCACTACGTGCTGGTCGCCGGCTCGCTGTATGCCCTGTTCGCCGGCGTCTACTACTGGGGTCCGAAGTGGACCGGCGTGATGTACAACGAGACGCGCGGCAAGATCCACTTCTGGTGGTCGCTGATCGCGTTCAACGTCACGTTCTTCCCGATGCACTTCCTCGGCCTGGCCGGCATGCCGCGCCGTTATGCCGACTACCCGATGCAGTTCGCCGACTTCAACGCGGTCGCCTCGGTCGGCGCGTTCGCCTTCGGCCTTGCGCAGGTGTACTTCTTCCTCTGGGTCGTCGTGCCGATGATGCGCGGCAAGGGCGAGAAGGCGCCGCAGCGCCCGTGGACCGACCCGGACGGCAAGGGCGCCGAAGGCCTGGAGTGGGAAGTGCCGTCGCCGGCGCCGTTCCACACCTTCGAACACCCGCCGAAGCTGAATGCCGCGGCGACCAAGGTGATCGGCTGATCTGACCAGGACGCGCGATGACGCCCGACGAGCAAAAGAAGAGCAACCTGCGCCTGGGGCTGATCCTGGCCTCGATCGCGGTGGCGATCTTCGTCGGCTTCATCGCGAAGAGCGCGCTGTTCGGCATGTGAACGACGAGCTTCGCGAACCGATGACCTCCGATCCGCGCCAGTCCGAAGCGAAGGACACCGACGACGCAGCCGCGCTGCGCCGCGACAACCTGCGCATCTTCGGCAAGCTCGCGGTCATCGTCGTCGCGATGTTCGGCTTCGGTTATGCGCTGGTGCCGATCTACAACTCGATCTGCACGGCGCTGGGCATCAACGTGCTCTCGCTCGCCGAGCTCGACGTGCAGGGGGGCGCACGCGCGAAGCCCAAGAGCAACACCCAGGTCGACACCAGCCGCACGATCACGATCGAGTTCGACGCGAACGCGCGTGGCCCCTGGGAGTTCCATCCCGCGAAGCGTTCGGTCGAGGTGCACCCGGGCGAGCTGACGACCGTGATGTACGAGTTCAAGAACGTCCAGAACCGCACGATGGCGGCCCAGGCGATCCCGAGCTACGCGCCGATGCAGGCGATGCCGTACTTCAACAAGCTCGAGTGCTTCTGCTTCAACCAGTACACGCTGAAGCCGGGCGAATCCAAGCAGTGGCCGGTCGTGTTCGTGATCGACCCGAAGCTGTCCAAGGATGTCAAGACGATCACGCTGAGCTACACCTTCTTCGAAGTCGGCGGCAGCGTGCCGGCGGAGCCGCAATCGTGACCGAGGTTCACGACGACGACGGCGGTCTGCGCGCAGCCAGCCAGCGCAAGCTGTCGTTCCTGCAGACGATGCGCGCGGTCGCGTGGTCGTTCTTCGGCGTGCGCAAGGCGAGCGACTACGAGAAGGACGTGAACCGGCTGAACCCGGTGCATCTGGTGATCGCGGCGGTGATCGGCGCGGTCGTGTTCATCGGCGTGCTGCTCGCGATCGTCAACTGGGTGCTTGCCAGCGGCGTCGCGAAATGACCTCGACAGATTCCTCAAGATAATTCAAGCGGATCAGGCCTTAGGAGAACAACACATGTCGGCAGCGACACCCCACGGCAGCACGCCTTACTACTTCGTTCCCGCGCCCTCGCGCTTCCCGGCGCAGGCGTCGTTCGGCCTGCTGCTGGTGATCTTCGGCGCGGGCCAGTGGGTCAACGGCCACGGCTGGGCGGCCTGGGTGCTGCTCGCCGGCCTGGCCGTCTGGCTGATCACCCTGGCGCAATGGTTCAGCACCGCGATCGGCGAAAGCGAAGGCGGCTTGTACGGCGACAAGATCGACATCTCGTACCGCTGGAGCATGAGCTGGTTCATCTTCTCGGAGGTGATGTTCTTCGGCGCGTTCTTCGGTGCTCTGTACTGGACCCGCCTGCACGCGCTGCCCAACCTGGGCAGTCTCGAGAACGCGGTGCTCTGGCCCGACTTCAAGGCGGTGTGGCCCAGCGTCGCGGCCGGCGCCACCGGCTCGCCTGCCGGCATCGTCGACCCGTTCACGACGATGGGACCGTGGCCGATCCCGACGATCAACACCGCGCTGCTGCTCACCTCGGGCGTCACGCTGACGATCGCGCACCATGCGCTGATCGCCAACCAGCGCGCGAAGGCGATCGCCTTCATGTGGATCACGGTGCTGCTGGGCGCGACCTTCCTCGGCTTCCAGGTCTTCGAATACCACCATGCCTACACCGAGCTGAATCTGAAGCTCAGCTCCGGCGCGTACGGTTCGACCTTCTTCATGCTGACCGGCTTCCACGGCTTCCACGTGTTCGTCGGCATGCTGATGCTGCTGTTCATCACGCTGCGGCTGATGAAGGGCCACTTCACGCCGCAGCGCCATTTCGGCTTCGAAGGCGCGGCCTGGTACTGGCACTTCGTCGACGTGGTCTGGCTCGGCCTGTACATCGTCGTCTACTGGCTCT
The DNA here is from genome assembly GCA_035280545.1 of Burkholderiaceae bacterium. Taxonomy (GTDB): domain Bacteria; phylum Pseudomonadota; class Gammaproteobacteria; order Burkholderiales; family Burkholderiaceae_C; genus DATCSE01. The sequence goes on from DATEFR010000820.1 coordinate 2,617, forward strand.
GACGTGAACCCCTCGGCCGACGAATACGTCGGCCGATCCCCCGAGGGGATGCGGGCCGCATGGGCCACGCAGTGGGCCACTTCGTGGCCCTTGGGAGCGGCCCGGCGCTCGGCCCGCTGGCGCGCTGACTTACTTGCCGATCGGCACGCCGGTGGGCTGTATCCAGCCGGCCCAGTACGCGAGCATGATGCAGACGAACAGCAGCACCGACAGCGCGACCCGCACCGCGAGCGCGCGCATCATGTTGCCGGCCTTGGGTTTGCCTGCGCGGCCGTCGCGCAGCATGAACACGCCGGCGGCGGCGAGCGCGCCGATGATGCCGACGAAAGCCAGCGCAATGATCCACGTCTTCATGCGGACCGATTATCCGCGCCGGTCGCCGCCGCCGCCGGCCATCGGGATGCCGCGATGAACGCGCGGCGCGGCTTCGCGATCGTGACGCTCGCGACGATCGTCGGGGCCGCGCTGACCGCGCGGCTCGGCGTGTGGCAGCTGTCGCGCGCCGCCGAGAAGGTCGCTTTGCAGACCGCGCTGGACACGCGCGGCCATCTGCCGCCGCTGGACAACTTCGCGCTCGCCCGCGATGCCGCGCAGGCCGAAGCGCAGCACTACCGGCCCGCGGTGCTGCGCGGCCACTGGGTCGCGGGGCACACGATCTTCCTCGAGAACCGGCAGATGAACGGCCGGCCCGGCTTCTTCGTCGTGACGCCGCTGCGGCTGACCGGGCGCGACGATGCGCTGCTGGTGCA
>DATEFR010000821.1:0-3774 GCA_035280545.1 Burkholderiaceae bacterium
GCCCGCCGTGCGCGATGCGCGCGGCCGTCTGCCGATTCGCGCGCTGATCCTCACGCCGACCCGCGAGCTCGCCGCGCAGGTCGAAGAAAGCGTGCAGACCTACGGCAAATACAGCCGCCTCACCAGCATGGTGATGTTCGGTGGCGTCGGCATGCAGCCGCAGATCGACAAGCTCAAGCGCGGCGTCGACATCCTGGTCGCGACCCCGGGCCGCCTGCTCGACCACCACCAGCAGGGCACGCTGGACCTGAAGCACGTCGAGATCTTCGTGCTCGACGAAGCCGACCGCATGCTCGACATGGGCTTCATCCACGACATCAAGAAGGTGCTCGCGGTGCTGCCGCAGCACAAGCAGAGCCTGCTGTTCTCGGCGACCTTCAGCGACGAGATCAAGGCGCTGGCCGACCGGCTGCTGAACAAGCCGGCGCTGATCGAGGTCGCGCGCCGCAACCAGACCGCCGACACGATCGCGCAGAAGGTGCACCCGGTCGGGCGCGAGCTGAAGAAAGACCTGCTCGTGCACCTGATCAAGGAGAACGACTGGCACCAGGTGCTCGTGTTCACGCGCATGAAGCACGGCGCGAACCGGCTCGTCGAGCACCTGATGAAGAACGACATCAGCGCGATGGCGATCCACGGCAACAAGAGCCAGAGCGCACGCACCAAGGCGCTGGCCGACTTCAAGAGCGGCGAGCTGCAGGTGCTGGTCGCAACCGACATCGCCGCGCGCGGCATCGACATCGACCAGCTCCCGCACGTCGTCAACTACGAGCTGCCGAACGTGCCCGAGGACTACGTGCACCGCATCGGCCGCACCGGCCGTGCCGGCGCGCAGGGCGAGGCGGTGTCGCTGGTGTGCGTGGACGAGAACGGCTTCCTGCGCGACATCGAGAAGCTGATCAAGCGCGAGATCCCGAAGGACGTGATCCCGGAGTTCGCGCCGCATCCGAGCGAGCGGCCCGAGCCCATCGTGCTGGGCCGCATGGTGATCGGCGAAGGCGCGGGCCGTGGCGGGCATCGGCATCACGCCAGCCACGGCGCGCCGCGCGGCGGGCACGGCGGGCAAGGCGGACGCAGCGGCCAGGGCTCGCACGCAGGCCGCGGCGGGAACAGCGGACGCAGCGGCAATGGCGCAGCGCCGTCGCCGGCCTCGCGCCCGCCCGCAGCACCGCAGCATGCGAAGCCGGCGTCCTCGCCTTCGAAGCAGGCTCCGGCGTCAGGACCACGCCCGGACGCTCAACGCAGCGGTGGCGGTGGCAACAGCAGCAGCGGCAACAACAACCACCATCGGCAAGCAGCACGCCTGACGCAGCCGCCCAAGCGCTGAGGCCAACGCGACCCCTCGCGCAACCGGGGGATCGCCCCGATCGGTTGGGTAAAGTCGATCGCATGAATTCTGCTGCTCCGCCGCCGCGCACCGCACTGGTCGCCGGCGCCACCGGCCTGGTCGGGCGCGCGCTCCTGCCGTTGCTCGAGGCGAGCGACGCCTACGCAGGCGTGCACGTGCTGGTCCGCCGCCCGGTCACCGGGATCGAAGCGAATCCCAAGGTCGCGTTCCACACGGTCGACTTCGCGCACCTGCCGCAGCCATTTCCGGCAGCCGATGATGTCTACATCGCACTCGGCACGACGATCAAGGTTGCGCAAACGCAAGAAGCGTTTCGGCATGTCGACCATGACTACGTCGTCAACACCGCGCGAGCGGCGCGCCGGGCCGGCGCACGCCGCCTCGCCGTCGTGTCCGCGCTGGGCGCGGACGCCCACTCGCGGGTGTTTTACAACCGCGTGAAAGGCGAGATGCAGGAGGCGATCGTGACGCTCGGCTACGAGTCGGTCGTGATCGCACAGCCCTCGCTGCTGACCGGCGACCGCGCCAGCCTGGGCCAGCCTATCCGTGCCGGCGAAGTCTGGGCAACGCGACTGCTGAGTCCGCTGATGGGCTGGGTGCCGAAGGGCATACGCCCGATCCCCGCGAGCGTCGTCGCCGACGCGCTGCTCGACGCGACGCTGGCCGGCGCGCCGGGGGTGCACCATCTGAGTTCGGCGCAAATGCTGGCGCATCACCGGTAGGCGGGCGCTCCCCCGGGGCTGGTACGAGAGATCGGATCGCTACACTCGCGCATGCTCCCAAACGCCGATCGCGCGGTCATCGAGGCAAGCAAGGTACGCGACTACCTGCTCTCCCCGGTTCACCCCGTCGGTCGTTTCAAGAGCGTCGTCTTTACGGCGTTCGGTTACTCGCAGGAGGGCTGGGAACGTCTCCGCGACGATCTGCTCGTACATGCACGCGACAACACGGCCGCGTTAGTCCAGACCAGCGAATATGGGCAGAAGTTCGAAGTCAGCGGTATGCTGACCGGGCCATCCGGACGGAGCGGAAGGTTCGTGTCGATCTGGATCCTGTCGGCGCCGGATCAAGCTCCGAAGTTGGTCACGGCGTACCCGGAGTAAGGGATGTACAAGCTGCTCGACACCGTCGCTCTCACACACGACATCCCGACGGCGGGCCTGCGCCGCGGCGATCTAGGTGCGATCGTGGAAATCTTGGCCTCGGACACGATGGAGATCGAGTTCGTCGCGGCATCCGGACGTACCCAGGCGTTGCTCACGCTGCACGACCAAGACATTCGCCACGTCGGCGATCGGGACGTCATTGCTGTCCGCTCGCTCGAAGAAGCCGGCAGGTAAAGCAAGCGCACGGCTCGAGTCCGTTCAACATCGTCCGTCGAGATGTCGACTTCGACCGCCGCCGTTCGTCGTGCAGTCAGAGGGCCGTCCTCTGCTCCAACTCCGATCCCATCATGGCCACGCACACCGTCAAACTTCACCGTGTCCTGCGCGCGACCCCGGAACGCATCTACCGCGCGTTCCTCGATGCCGACGCGATGTCCAAATGGCTGCCGCCCAACGGGTTCACCGGCAAGGTCTCGCACATGGATGCGACCGTCGGCGGCACCTACAAGATGGCGTTCACGAACTTCTCGACCGGCCATGCGCACAGCTTCGGCGGCAAGTACCTCGAGCTGGTGCCGCACCAGCGGCTGCGCTACTCGGCCACCTTCGACGATCCGAACCTGCCGGGCGAGATGACGACCACGGTATCGCTAGCGCCGGTGTCGGTCGGCACCGAGGTGAACATCGTGCAGGAAGGCATCCCCGGCGTGATTCCGCGCGAAGGCTGCTACCTCGGCTGGCAGGAGTCGCTGACCCTGCTCGCGAAGCTGGTCGAAGCCGACATTCCGGGCTGAAACCCCGCACCCACCCTGGCCTGCGGTTTCGATGGCCCATGTCGTTCACGCCGACGAGCATTGCATCGTCGCGCTGAAGCCCAGCGGACTGCTCGCGGTGCCGGGTCGCGGTGACGCGGGCCGCGACTGTCTCGCCGAGCGGGTGCGCGATCGTTATGCCGACGCCCTGGTCGTGCACCGGCTCGACATGGCGACCTCGGGCCTGATGCTGTTCGCCCGCGACCTCGAGGCGCAGCGCCGGCTGAGCGGCGCGTTCGAGCGGCGCGAGGTTCGCAAGCGTTATCTCGCGGTCGTGGCGGGCCGCGTGGCGGCACGCGAAGGCGAGATCGCGCTGCCGCTCGCCGCCGACTGGCCGAACCGGCCGCGCCAGAAGGTCGACCACCAACACGGCCGCACGGCGTTGACGCGCTATCGCGTGCTCGAGGCCGATGCCGCCCCCGGCGCCCGGCGCGACGACACGACCCGGCTCGAGCTCGAACCGGTCACCGGCCGCTCGCATCAGCTGCGCGTGCACCTGTGCGCGATC
>DATEFR010000822.1:0-3766 GCA_035280545.1 Burkholderiaceae bacterium
GCGCTGCTCAGTGCCTTGCCGGCAGCGATGTCTTCCTGGACCCACTGCGAAATCTGCGTCCAGCCGGCCTGCTGCCACAGCTCGAACGGGCCTTGTTGCAGGCCGAAGCCCCAGCGCATCGCGAAGTCGACATCGCGTGCGGTGTCGGCGATGTCGGCCAGGTGCACCGCGGCGTAGTGGAAGCCGTCGCGCAGGATCGCCCACAGGAACTGCCCCTGCGGGTTCTTCGATTCGCGCAGCAGCTTCAGGCGCTCGGCCGCCGGCTTCTTCAGGATGCGCGCGACGATCTCATCGGCCTTGCCGCCGCCCGCCACGTACTCGCCGCTGGCCGGATCCAGGCGCAAGATGTCCTTGCCGACCTTCTTGTAGAACCCGGCGCCGCTCTTCTGGCCCAGCGCGCCGCGCTCGATCAGCAGCGCGAGCACCTTGGGCGTCGCGTAGCTCGGAAAGAACGGATCATCGGCCAGGTTGTCCTGCAGCGTCTTGATGACGTGCGCCATCGTGTCCAGGCCGACGACATCGGCGGTGCGGAACGTGCCGCTGGAGGCGCGGCCCAGCTTCTTGCCGGTCAGGTCGTCGACCACGTCGTAGGTCAGGCCGAAGGTCTCGGCCTCCTTCATCGTCGCGAGCATGCCGGCAATGCCGACGCGGTTCGCAACGAAGTTCGGCGTGTCGTGCGCGCGCACGACGCTCTTGCCGAGCGCGGTGGTCACGAACGCTTCGAGCTGGTCGAGGATCTCGGGCCGGGTCGTCGGCGTGTTGATCAGCTCGACCAGCGCCATGTAGCGCGGCGGGTTGAAGAAGTGGATGCCGCAGAAGCGCGGCTTGATCTCCTCGGGCAGCACCTCCGAGAGCTTGGTGATCGACAGCCCCGAGGTATTGCTCGCGACGATCGCATGCGGCGCGACGGCCGGCGCAATGCGCTTGTACAGATCCAGCTTCCAGTCCATGCGCTCGGCGATCGCCTCGATCACGAGGTCGCAGTCCTTCAGCAGCTCGAGGTGTTCCTCGTAGTTCGCCTGCTGGATCAGCGCGGCGTCTTCGGCAATGCCCAGCGGCGCCGGCTTCAGCTTCTTCAACCCCTCGACGGCCTTCGTGACGATGCCGTTCTTCGGCCCTTCTTTCGCGGGCAGGTCGAACAGCACGACCGGCACCTTGCAGTTGACGAGATGGGCGGCGATCTGCGCACCCATCACGCCGGCGCCCAGCACGGCGACCTTGCGGACTTGGAATCGGTTCATCGGAGCTCCTTGGGAAAGATCTTTGTTGGAATCGACCATCGGTCAATCGGAGGTCAGGAAGCGCTCGACAGCGGGCCAGTAAGCCTCGCGCTCGTCGCGCATCCCGTGGGTGTGGTCGGCGCGTTGCAGCACCAGTCGTTCGAGCTGCGCGCCGGCCGGCGCCGCCGCTGCGAGGCGGTCGCCGTGCCAGACCGGCGTCCAGCGGTCGCCGTGGCTGTGCACCAGCAGCACGCGCACGCCCGGCGGCAGCTTCGTGATCGCGGCTTCGGGGCGCAGGCGGCGCTCGACCGCCGGCGTGACGATGCGGCCGAGCTGCAGCACCGCGTGCGCGAACGGGTACGCCTTCCAGAACAGCGGCAAGGTGGGCGGCACGCCTTCGGCGATGACGCGCTGGTAGGGGAAGTCGTCGCCCACCGCAAGCGCGTTCAGCGTGTGCATCGCGCCGAACGATGCGGCCATCGCATGCACGGACAAGCCCGGATAACGCGCCCTGGCCCAGCGCCCGACCGCCAGCGCATCGGCCGGCCAGTCGAAGTTGGTCGAGGCACTTTCGCCGAAGCCGTTGAAGTCGAACGCGAGCACGTGAAAGCCGGCGGCGAGCAGCGCGTCGGCATGGCCGTTGCGCAGCCAAAAGCCCTTCGCGGCCAGCCCCATCGGGTGCGCGCAGACGACGACACCGCGCACCGGCCGGGCAACGGTTTCGCGCAGCACCGCCACGAGCGTCGCATGGCTCGCACTGGTGATCGCGTGCCGCTGCCAGCCCTCCGGCGCCACATCGGCCGGCCAGCGCCACGGCTTCATGAAGCGGCCGAAGAACGGCTTCTTCAGCTGGTGGTGCCACCACCACTGCGCGCTCGGCCGGCCGGCGGTCGCGCGCTGCCAGAGGGAGCCGACGAGTTCACCCATGAACGACGGGCTCGTTCATTCGACCCGCAACCAGGTCTGGTTGCGGTAGAACGGCCCGAGGTAGCCGCGCACCTCGAGCGACTTGCCGGCGTCCACCGGCTTCAGGCGCAGCCGGTAGGTCTTGCCGTTGTCCGGGTCGGTGATGTCGCCGCCGTCCCAGATCGCCTTGTCGTCGGCGTTCTGCTTGGCGTTGCGGATGATGGCCATGCCGATCAGCGGCTTGTCCTTGCGGTCATCGGTGCACTTGTCGCAGACCGCGCCGGGTTTCGCGTCGGGATCCAGCGCCTTCTCGATCCGGCCGGTCAGCACGCCGCCGCTCTCGCTGATGCGGATCAGCGAGCGTTCCTTCTTCGTGTTGTCGTCTATCGTCTTCCACAGGCCCACCGGCGTGGCCTGCGCCTGCGCGAGCGAGGCGGCGAGGCTCAGGCCGACGGCGGCCGCGATCGCGAGCGTGTGCTGGATCATCCTGTTGTCTCCCTTTGCGGTGAATGTCGGGTCAGAACAGCGCTTCGTCCATTTCCTGCAGCGTCGCGACGCCGGCGCGCGCGCTGCGGATCAGCCCGGCGGTCTCGGGCAGCAGCTTCGCGAAGTAGAAGCGTGCGGTCGCGAGCTTGGCCTTGTAGAACGGGTCGCCGCCATCGAGCTTGGCGAGCGCGACCTTCGCCATGCGCGCCCAGAAGTATGCGAACACCAGGTGGCCGCAGACGCGCAGGTAGTCGACCGCCGCGGCGCCGACTTCGTCCGGGTTCTTGAACGCCTTCATGCCGATCTCGGTGGTCAGCTTCGTGACCTTGTCGCCGAGGTCGGCCAGCGGGTTGACGAACTCCTGCATGTCCTCGTTGACACCTTCGTCCTCGACGAACTGCGCGACCAGCTTGCCGAACTTCTTCAGCTTCGCGCCGTTGTCGGACAGCACCTTGCGGCCCAGCAGGTCCAGCGACTGGATCGTGTTGGTGCCCTCGTAGATCATGTTGATCCGGGCGTCGCGCACGTACTGCTCCATGCCCCACTCGGCGATGTAGCCGTGGCCGCCGAAGACCTGCATGCAGTGCGAGGTCGCGAGCCAGGCGTTGTCGGTGATGAAGGCCTTGACGATGGGCGTGATCAGCGCGACGAGATCGGCGCAATCGGCCCGCAGCGCGGCGTCGTCGGTCGCGTGCTCCTTGTCGAGCTGCAGCGTGGTCCACATCACGAGCGCGCGGCCGCCTTCGGCATAGGCGCGTGCGGTCAGCAGCATCTTGCGCACGTCGGGGTGCACGATGATCGGGTCGGCCGGCTTGTCCACCGCCTTCGGGCCGGACAGCGAGCGCATCTGGATGCGGTCCTTCGCGTAGGCCACCGCGTTCTGGTACGCGACCTCGGTCAGCCCCAGCCCCTGCATGCCGACGCCAAGGCGCGCCGCGTTCATCATCACGAACATCGCAGCCAGGCCCTTGTTCGGCTCGCCGACCAGCGTGCCGACCGCGCCGTCGAGATTCAGCTGCGCGGTCGCGTTGCCGTGGATGCCCATCTTGTGCTCGAGCGCGCCGCAGAAGATCGGGTTGCGTGCGCCCAGCGAGCCGTCGGCATTCACCAGGTACTTCGGCACGACGAACAGCGAGATGCCCTTGGAGCCGCTC
>DATEFR010000823.1:0-5714 GCA_035280545.1 Burkholderiaceae bacterium
CGGGATCGGGCGTGGCCAGCAGCGCGGCGCGCGTGCGCGGATCCGGCGCGACCCCCAGCTCGCTCGCGAGCGCAGCGCGGCACTGGTCGTACTGGCGTTGTGCCTCCTGCTGGCGGCCGGCGCGCACGAACAGCTCGATCAGCTCGCGATGCGCGCTTTCTTCGGTGGGCAATGCGCGGGTCAGGCGCTGCAGCGTCGCGATCGCGGCCTCGTCCTGGCCTTGCGCGAGCTGCCGGCGCGACAGCGCGCGCAGCGCGCCGATGTAGCGCTGCTCGAGGTGCTGGCGCGGCTGCGTGCTCCACGGCTGGCCTTCGTCCTGCGGCAACAGCGGGCCTTCGTACAGCGCGATCGCCTCGGTCAGCTCGACGGTGGACGCATCGTCGACCATGCCGATGTCGAGCAGCCGTTCGAACTGGTCGATGTCGATCCAGATCTCGGAGCGCGCAGCCAGCGCGATCATCTCGCCGGTCGCGATCAGGTAGCGCGACTCGGCGCGGGTCGGGCGGTCCGGCTCCAGCGTCTTGCGCAGCAGATACAGCGCGTTGTTGAGCCGGCTCTCCGGCTTCGCGCTGGTGTCGAACTGCAACCACAGCGCGTCGTTGATCTTGTGCCGCGGCGCCTGATGGCCGACCTGCACGGCCAGCATCTTCAGGAGCTGCGCGGCGTCGCGACGCGGCCAGCGTTCGATCGCCCGGCCGTCGACTCGCACCGAAAATTTTCCTAACAACTCGACCTTCAGCATCTGAACGTGGGTTGGGCCAACGACGCAGTGGCGCTGCGCTCGACGCGCAGCGTGCTTGCTTGTCTGTCTTGATCTTCGGGGTCGCAACGGCGACGTCGACGCGGCAATTCACTACCGGATGTTTCGACGTGCACGAACCTCTTTGCAGAGCCGTCGAGGCGGCTGGCTCCGACTGTATCGCAACACCGTGGCGTGTGCGATCGATCGCGATTCGTCTGCGATTGCATGTCCCTTAAATCGTTGCACGGAGGCAATCGCGATGGATTCGAGTACGACAAGCGCGTGCGTGGGCGGCAGCAGCGCGACCACGATCGAAGGGGTATTCCTGTACGGCGAGCCGTACCTCATGCCGACCGCCGCGGCGCCCGATGCGTCGGGCCTGGATCTGCTGGCGGCGCTGCATCGCGCCCGCGATGCGAGCGAGCGCGAACGCGTGGTGCGCGCCGAGCTCGCGGCGATCGGCGCGGACTGGCTGGAGTTCGGCAAGATGCAATGGCAGGGCGAGCGCGCCCAGCCGGTGTCGCTGCTGTGCACCTACGCGCCGCCTGACTGGACCGTCGCGTACTGCCGGAACCGCTTCTGGGAATGCGATGCGCGGTTGAAGCGTGCCTCGCTGGCCGGGGCGCCGTGCGTATGGAGCGTGGCCGGCGAGCCGTCACTGGCGCCCGCGCAACATATGTTTCGGATGCTGGCCGCGCATGGCGTCGGCAGCGGCATCACGATCTGCCTGGGCGCGCCGGCATCCGGCCACGGCGTCGCGATGCACTTCCTCTCGCGGCATGCCGATCATCGCTGGGCGACGAAAGACAAGCTGGCCGCCGCGCTGCTGCTGGGCGTGTGCCTGCACGAGTTCATCGCCAAGCACACGCTGCCGGTCGCCGCGAACCGGCTCGCGACCGGCATGTCGGCCTTGCAGGCGCGCATCGCCGACTGCGTGCAGCGCGGCTTCAGCGACAAGGAGGTGGCGCGCTCGCTCGCGCTGAGCCCGCACACGGTGGACTATCACCTGCGCGCGTTGCGGCACCGCTTCAAGGTGCGCAACCGGGTGCAGCTGGCGCAGGCGATCGGCGGGATGGCGCCTTAGGCTGCGGCGCTCAGCGGGGCCGGCGACCACCACGCAGGCAACAGCGCTCGCACCGCGGCTCTGCCGAATCGTTCGTCGATCAGGTACAGGGTGCCGGTGTCGGTCGCCGTGCGAATCACGCGACCGGCTGCCTGCACGACCTTTCGGAGCCCGGGGTACAGGTAGGTGTATTCGAAGCCGGACCCGAGCTCCGCGTCTATCGTGCGGCGGTACTGGTCGTTCACCGCGTTGACCTGCGGCATGCCGAGGGTCGCGATGAACGCGCCGATCAGGCGCCGGCCCGGCAGGTCTATGCCCTCGGCGAAGGAGCCGCCGAGCACGGCGAAGCCGACGCCCGCGCCCTCCGGCGTGAAGCGGGCGAGGAACTCGGCGCGGTCGGCGTCGCGCATCGTTCGATGCTGCTTCCACAGGGGCACATCGGGGCAGGTCTCGGCCAGTCGCTGCGCGACCATCTCGAGGTAGTCGAAGCTGCTGAAGAACGCGAGGTAGTTGCCGGGTTGCGCGCGGAATTGGGCCGCGATCAGCTCCGCAATCGGTTGCGCCGAACGGCCGCGGGCTGCGAACCGCGTCGAGAGGTGGGTCACGACGCGAACGGCCAGCTGTTCCGTCGAGAAGGGCGCTTCGACATCGACCCAGCCCGCGTCCTTCGGCAGCCCCAGCATGTCGGCGTAGAACTGCTGCGGCTGCAAGGTCGCCGAGAAGAGCACGGCGGACGACATGGCCGCGAACCTGGGCTTCAGGTGCGTCGCCGGGATGACGTTTCGGATGGTCAGCTCCGAACGGCCGCGCCCCGGCAGGGTTGCGATGTCGAAGATGGAATGCGAGCCGAACGTGTCGGCCAGTCGGCGAAACTGCAGCAGCTTGAAGTAGAACTCGAGAAGGTCCGGGTCCAGGGCCTGCGGTTCGCTTGCCGTCATCGCCGCGGCCAACGCATCCGATGTTGCGCTGCAGACGTCGCCGGCCGCGGCCGCGAAGCGCTCCGGCACCGCGGCCTCGACCTCGTAGGGCTCGGGCCGTCCGGCGCTGACCGATGACCAGGCCCGGCCCAGCCGCAGCATAGTCTTCTTCAGCGACTCGGGTGCCGTCCGTGCGGCGGCTCTCAATTCATCGCGCGACAGCGTGACGCTGTACATCGCCCGTGCGCGGTCGATGAGGTTGTGCGCTTCGTCGATCAACAGGGCCACGCGCCACCCGTTGACGACCGTGAGCGTGTGCAGAAGCGCGGTGGCGTCGAGCAGATAGTTGTAGTCGGCGACGACGACATCCGACCATCGCGCCATCTCCTGTGCGAGGTAGTACGGGCAGATGGCGTGCGCCTGCGCCAGGCGCCGCACGTCGGCCGCGGCCAGGGCGCCGGATTGGGCGGCCGCGTGCCTCGCCTGCGGCAGCCGGTCGTAGAAGCCGCGCGCCAGCGGGCACGATTCGCCGTGGCACGCCTTGTCCGGGTGTTCGCAGGCCTTGCTCTTGGCGACCAGCTCCAGCACGCGCACCGGCGCACCGCCGTTCGCGGCGACGAGCTGGCCCAATGCGGCCAGCGGCGGAGCGTGGCCGCTGCTCTTGGCCGTGAGGAAGAACACCTTGTCGATGCGCTGGGTCGGCATCGCCTTGAGCGTCGAGAACAGGGTCGCCAGCGTCTTGCCGATGCCGGTGCCCGCCTGCGCCAGCAGCACCCGGCCGAGCTTCGCGGCGAGGTACGCCTGCTCGGCGAGCTTGCGCTGGCCGATGCGAAAGTCCGGGTGGGTGAACTTCAGCGCCTCGAAGGCGGCATCGCGGGCTGCGCGATGGGCCAGCTCGCTGCGCGCCCATTGCAGGAAAGTCCGGCATTGCGCGGCGAAGACGTCGGCCAGCGCCGCGGCGTCGCAGCCTTGCTCCAGCGTCGTCTCCTCGCCGCTGTCGACATCGAAGTAGACGAGTCTGACGGTGAGGCGGGCCATGCCGAACTCCCTGCAGAGCATCGCGCCGTACAGCTTGGCTTGGGCCCAATGCAGAGCCCGCTGGTTCTCGGGCAGCCTGGCCAGGTCGCCCTTGAAGGTCTTGACCTCTTCGACGACGCCGTTCGTCTGGTCGAAGCCATCGGCTCGCCCGCGCACGATCAAGTCTTCGTAGGTGTCCTGAACCGGCACTTCGGCGCGATAGGTCGCGCCGCGTCGGGCGGCCACGGCCTTGTGCCCGGCGATGCCTTCATCGGACGAAGGCGATGGCGTGAATCGGAGGTCGAGATCGCCGGCCTTCGCGGTGAACGCGCAGAGTTCGCGGACCGCGATGGTGTAGGCGCTCATCGCAACGCCGCGCTCCAGCAGTATTTTTGAGACCGGCGCCGCGGAGAGTCGGTTGCTGTGACGATGACCTCGTCAGACCGCGACCGGCGCCTTGATTGCCGGATGGTGTTCGTAGCCAAGCACCTCGAAGTCGTCGTACTCGTAGTCGAAGATCGATGGTGGCTTGCGCCTGATGTGCAGCGTCGGATAGCGATAGGGCGTGCGCGCGAGTTGCGTCGCGACCTGCTCGGCGTGGTTTGTGTAGAGGTGGCAATCGCCGCCGGTCCAGACGAAGTCGCCGACGTCCAGATCGCATTGCTGCGCGAGCATGTGAGTCAGGAGCGCGTAGCTCGCGATGTTGAAGGGCACGCCGAGGAAGATGTCGGCGCTGCGTTGATAGAGCTGGCAGCTCAATCGGCCGCGAGCTTCGCCGGGCTGCGCCGGCGCGACGTAGAACTGGAAGAATGCGTGGCACGGCATCAGCGCCATCTTCGACAGATCGGCGACGTTCCACGCGCTCACGATGATGCGACGTGAATCGGGATTGGTCTTGAGCTGCTTCACGACCTCGGCGATCTGGTCGATGTGGCCGCCGTCGGGTGTGGGCCAGGACCGCCACTGCACGCCGTAGACCGGGCCCAGGTCACCGTCGGGCTTCGCCCACTCGTCCCAGATCGTCACGCCGCGCTCCTGCAGCCAACGCGCGTTGCCGTCGCCGCGCAGAAACCACAGCAACTCGAGGATGATGGACTTGAGGTGGACCTTCTTGGTCGTGACCAGCGGGAAGCCCTCGCGCAGGTCGAAGCGCATCTGGTGGCCGAACACGCTGGTGGTTCCGGTGCCGGTGCGGTCGGGCTTGAAGACGCCATGCGTCTGCACGTGGCGCATGAAGTCTTCGTATTGCGAACGAGTCGGTCGGTCGAGAGGAATCGTCACTGCGTGGCTCCGCGATGTTGCGGCGATTATCCGCGCGGTCGGCGGTGCCGGAGATGGCGCCGCCGACCGGCATCCGATCGGGCGAGGTCAGGTCGGTGCCGGCTCGCGCAGGAAGATCTCGACGCGCCGGTTCTTCGCGCGCCCGGCCTCGCTCGCGTTGTCGGCGATCGGCTCGCGGTCGCCGCGGCCAGCGGTCGCGACGCGGTTCGCGGCGACGCCGCGGGTCACGATGTAGTCGCGCACGCTGTCGGCGCGCTCGATCGAGAGCCGGTTGTTCAGCGCGTCCGAGCCGGTGCTGTCGGTGTGGCCGACGATCGTGACCTGCGCGCTCGGGTCGCCCTGCAGGCTGGTCGCGAACGGGTCCAGCACCTTGCGCAGCTCGGGCTTGATCGCCGCGCTGCCGACGTCGAACGAGATGTCGTTCGGGATGTTGATCTTCAGCTGGTTGTCCTGCGTGCGCGTGACCTCGACGTTGGTGCCCTGCGTCGCCTGTTCCATCGCATGGCGCCTGTCCTCCATGCGCTTGGACCACAGGTTGCCGGCGACCGCGCCGAGCACGCCGCCGATCACCGCGCCGGTGCCGGCCTTGCCGCCGGTGGCCGAGCTGATCACCGCGCCAGCCGCGGCACCCGCGCCGGCCCCGACCGCGGTGCCTTTCTGGCGCTCGCTCATGTCGGCGCAGCCGGCGGCTGCG
>DATEFR010000824.1:0-2911 GCA_035280545.1 Burkholderiaceae bacterium
TCGAAGCCGGCGAGCATCATCAGCGTCGTCGTCTTGCCCGAGCCCGACGGGCCGAGCAGCGTGAGGAACTCGCCGCGCTGGATGTCGAGGTCCAGCCGCCGCACGACGAGCTGCACGCCGTCGTAGGTCTTCTGGACGCCGGCAAAGCGAACGAGCGGTGTGGATGCCGCAGAAGCCGCGGCACTGGACGCCTGGGAGGGAGCCGATACGGTGTTCATGTCAGACCCGTGGTGTACCTCAAACTCTAGGCCGCGGGGACGCGAGATACCATGTACAGCGCTCCTGCCCGCACGGCGTACTGTGCAGGCCCGCTCCCCTGTACAGGATTGCCCTGAGTCAGTGCATCGATGTTCACGCTCAACCCCGCGTCGCCCACCCCGCTGGTCAGCCAGATCGTCGACGGGCTGCGCCGCCTGATCGCCGAGCAGGCGCTCAAGCCCGGCGCCAAGCTGCCGTCGATCCGCGCCTTCGCCGCGTCGCACGGCGTCAGTGTTTTCACGGTGGTCGAGGCCTACGACCGGCTGGTGGCGCAGGGCTGGCTGGTCTCGCGGGCGAATGCCGGGTTCTTCGTCAAGCGGCGCGCCGGCGACATGCCCGTGACGGGGCAGGCCGACCTGCGCTTCGACGCGCGCTGGTATCTGCAGCAGATCTTCGAGACCCGCAACCTCGCGCTGAAATCGGGCTGCGGCTGGCTGCCGCACGACTGGCTGTTCGAGGACGGCGTGCGGCGCAGCCTGCGCCACCTGGCTGCCGACGGCGTCGAGCTCGGCGGCTACGGGCTGCCGCAGGGCCATCTCGCGCTGCGCGAGCTGCTCGCCGAATCGCTGGCCGAGCGGCAGATCGCGGTCGGCGCCGATCAAGTCCTGCTGACGCAGGGTTCGAGCCAGGGCCTGGACCTGGTCGCGCGGCACCTGCTGCGCCCGGGCGACCCGGTGCTGGTGGACGACCCCGGCTACCCGAACCTGATGTTCATGCTGCGCAGTCTCGGTGCGCGGCCGATCGGCGTGCCGCGCCTGCCGGAGGGCTACGACCTCGCCGCGCTCGAGGCGCTGCTGGTTGCGCACCGGCCCAAGGCCTTCTTCACCCAGCCGCGGCTGCAGAGCCCGACCAACTCGGTGACGCCGCTGGCGCAGCTCTTCCGGCTGCTGCAGCTGGCCGAAGCGCACCACCTCACGCTGGTCGAGAACGACATCTACGCCGACCTGGACCCCGAGCTGCGGCCGTCGCTGGCCAGCCTGGACCAGCTCAAGCGGGTCGTGCACATCGGCAGCTTCTCGAAGACGATCTCGCCGAACATCCGGGTCGGCCATCTGGTCGCGCGGCCCGATCTGATCGACAGCCTGGCGCAGCTGAAGATGGTGTCGGGCCTGACCTCGTCGGACCTCACCGAGCGGCTGGCCTTCGGCACCCTGACCGAAGGGCGTTGGCGCAAGCACTTGAAGTCGCTGCGCGACCGGCTGGCCGAGGCCCACGGCCGCGTCGCGTTGAATCTGGTCCGCCTGGGCTTCGAGCTCTTCCACGAAACCAAGGCTGGCCTGTACCTGTGGGCACGCCATCCGGACCTCACCGACAGCGCCGAACTGTCCAGGCTCGCCGCGGACGACGGGATCATGCTCGGGCCGGGCCAGCTGTTCCTGGTCGAGCCGCATCCGACCGGGTGGCTGCGCTTCAATGTCGCGTTCAGCGACGACGAGCGGCTGTACCGCTTCCTCGCGGCGCAGATCGCGCAGCAGCTCGCCGCCTAGGGTCGCGCGTTAAGCGCTGGCCCAGAACACCGCGAACCAGCCGCGCTCGTCGGTCCAGTACCGCGTGGCGCCGAAGCCGGCGCTCTGGAGCAGCGCGGCAAAGCGCTCGACGGTGTACTTGTAGGAGTTCTCGGTGTGGATGCGCTCGCCGGTGGCGAAGCGCCGCTCGGTGCCGTGCCAGCGCACCGCCAGCGCCTCGCGCGCCTCGAGGTGCATCTCGATGCGCGACTCGATCGGGTTGTAGAGCCCGACGTGCTGCCACTGGCGCGGCTCGAAGTCGCTGCCGATGAGCCGGTTCAGCTGGCGCAGCAGGTTCAGGTTGAACGCCGCCGTGACGCCCAGCGCGTCGTCGTAGGCGCGTTGCAGCGCGTCGTGCGGCTTCACGAGGTCGATGCCGATCAGCAGGCCGCCGCCCGGTGCCGGCCCCTGCGCGCGCTCGTGCACCCGGCGCAGGAACGCCAGCGCTTCGTCGGGCGCGAAGTTGCCGATGCTGGAACCCGGGTAGAAGAAGACCGGTCGGCCTTCGATCAGCTCGGCGGGCAGGTCCAGCGACGCGGAGAAGTCCAGCCCGACGCCGACGACGGACAGCGCCGGCTGCTCGCGCTGCACCCGCTTCAGCGCTTCGCGCAGGAACTCGACCGAGATGTCGACTGCGACATACCGCCGCGGCTCGAGCAGCGGGAACAGCTTCGATGCCTTGACGCAGTTGCCCGCGCCCAGGTCGATCAGCGTGATCTCCGGCTTGCCGGCACTGCACCTCGAGCCGATGACGCTCGCCATCGCGGCGCCGTGGCTCGCGAAGATCGCGGCCTCGGTGCGGGTCGGGTAGTACTCGGGCAGTTCGGTGATCGCCTCGAACAAATGCGAGCCGAGCCGGTCATAGAAGTACTTCGGCGCGGCGCTGGCCGGGTGGCGCAGCAGCGCGGCGCGCGCGGCTTCGCGATCGTCGATCGAATCGGCCACGGGAAGCTGGATGAATCGGGGGCTGCGAGCGTCGGTCATGGCAACGTGGGGTGTTGGAACGACCGGAGTGGTCGCGGGCGCGAACGAGCACCTTACATCGGTATCGTCGAGAATGCATGACATGAGCTTCGATCCCCCGCGTAGGACAACGCCTCGCGGCACGCACGACCTGCCGGTGCCGCGGTCCGCCGCCGAGCCCGGCC
>DATEFR010000825.1:0-10333 GCA_035280545.1 Burkholderiaceae bacterium
ATCGCCGCGCACGTGATCAAGACCCAGCTGCTCGAACCGCACTGGGAGAAGAAGGCCGCCGAGGTGATCGCGCTGGAGCGCGCGACGCTGTACGGCATCGTGATCTACAGCAACAAGCGCGTGAACTTCGGCCGCGTAGCCCCGGTCGAGGCGCGCGAGATCTTCATCCGCGAGGCGCTGGTCGCCGGCGAATGGGAGACGAAGCTGCCGTTCGTCGCGGCCAACCGCAAGCTGATCGCGCAGGTCGAAGAGCTCGAGCACAAGTCGCGCCGCCAGGACGTGCTGGTCGACGACGAGCTGATCCACGCGTTCTACGACGCGCAGGTGCCGGCGGAGGTCTGCAGCGGCGCGGATCTCGAGCGCTGGTACCGCGATGAGGTCAAGCGCAACCCCAAGCTGCTGCAGCTGTCGCGCGAAGAGCTGATGCGCCACGAGGCGGCCGGCATCACGACCGCGGCGTTCCCGAAGACCGTGCGGCTGGGCGGCATCGACTGCGCCGCGCACTACCTGCACGTGCCCGGCGACGCGAAGGACGGCATCACGGTCACGGTGCCGATCTACGCGCTGAACCAGGTCTCGGAAGAGCGCTGCGAGTGGCTGGTGCCGGGCATGCTGAAGGACAAGGTGCTCGCACTCGTGAAGAGCCTGCACCAGCGGCCGCGCTCGCGGCTGATGCCGCTGCAGGCCTTCGTCGACGAGTTTGTCGAGATGGTGCCGTTCGCCGCCGGCAGCCTGGTCGACGTGCTGCTGAAGGCGGTGCGCGAGCGCACCCAGCTGGCGGTGCAGCGCAACGACTTCAAGCAGGAGCAGTTGTCGCCGCACCAGCGGATGAACTTTCGTGTGGTCGACGAGCATGGCCGGCAGCTGGGCATGGGGCGCAACCTGGCCGTGCTGAAGGCCGAGCTGGGCGGGCAGGCGCGTTCGGCGTTTCAGGCGTTGGCGGCGTTGAAGGTGGCGCCTGCAGGGCAGGGTGGTGGGGCGCCGCGACCCTCACCCCAACCCTCTCCCGCAAGCGGGAGAGGGAGTGAATTGCTCCCTCTCCCTCTGGGAGAGGGCGGGGGTGAGGGCGAACGAGAAGCCACAACCTCCCCGACACAGCACTACACCACCTGGACCTTCGGCGAACTCCCCGAGCTGATGGAGATCCGCAAGGGCGGCCAGACCCTGGTCGGCTTCCCGGCACTGATCGACAAGACCACGCATGTCGAGATCGAAGTCTTCGACGAGCCCGACGCTGCCGTGCGCCTGCACCGTGCCGGCCTGCGCCGCCTGGTCGCGCTGCAGATCCGCGACGCGTTGAAGTACCTCGAGAAGAACATCCCCGACCTGCAGCGCATGGCGGTCACGTACATGCCGCTGGGCACGTCGGACGAGCTGCGCCAGCAGATCGTCGACGTGGCACTGGACCGCGCGTTCCTCGCCGAGCCGTGGCCCGACGATGCGGCGTCGTTCGCGCGTCGCATCGACGAAGGGCGCGGGCGGCTGACGCTGATCGCCAACGAGGTCGCGCGCGGCGCCGCCGCGGTGCTGGCCGAATGGGCGATCGCGCAGCGCAAGCTGAAGGATGCGCGGCCGACTAAGGACGTCGCCGACGATGTGGCCGGGCAGCTTGCCCGCCTCGTCGGCAAGCGCTTCCTGGTCGAGACCCCGTGGGTGCAGCTCGCGCACCTGCCGCGCTACCTGAAGGCCGTGACGATGCGGCTGGACAAGCTGCGTGCCGACCCGGCGCGCGATGCGCAGCGCCTGGCCGAGCTGCGCCCGCTCGAGACGCGCTACACGCGCCAGCTCGCCGAGCGCCGCGGCGTGGCCGATGCGCGGCTGGCCGAGTTCCGCTGGCTGCTCGAGGAGCTGCGCGTCAGCCTGTTCGCGCAGGAGCTGCGCACGCCGCAGCCGGTCAGCATCAAGCGGCTCGAGAAGGCGTGGAGCCAGCTCAGCGCGTGACCGACGCGCAACGACGAGGTGACAAGCGCAACGCATCGCGCCGCGTTTTGGTGGGGTCGCCAATGCGCCGGCGCATCTGCGCTACATTGGCCGCGGCGCCGATCGGCGTCGCCCCAACCCCGGAGGATTCCAACATGCACTACGTCTGGATGGCCATCATCGGCTTCGTCGTCGGCTTGATCGCTCGCGCCATTCTTCCCGGCACACAAAGCCTCGGGATCATCTTGACGGCGGTGCTGGGCATCGCCGGTGCGTTCGTCGCCGGCTTCATCGGGCAGGCGCTCGGTTGGTACGCGCCGGGGCAGCCGGCCGGCTTCATCGCCTCGGTGGTCGGCGCGATCGTGCTGCTGTTCGTCGTCTCCAAGCTCAAGGGATCGTCGAGCTGACAGCCCGACGTTGCGCGTTCCTATCGCGATGCGCACGAAAGCGAAGCACCCGCAGGACTGGGTCGTGGTGCCCGGCACGGCGGCCGAGATCGAGGCGGTCGCGCGTGCGTGCCGCCGCCTGGTCTCGCGGCGCGCGCTGGTCGCGGCGGGCGTCGCGGTCATGCCGATCCCGGGCGTGGATTGGGTCACCGACGTCGCGGTGCTGGTCAAGCTGCTGCCCGAGATCAACGCGGCGTTCGGGCTCACGCCCGAGCAGGTCGAGCGGCTCGCACCGGACCGCCGCGTCGTCGTCTACAAGGCGATCTCGGCGGGCAGCGGGATGGTGGTCGGCAAGCTGGTCACGCGCGAACTGGTGATGAAGCTGCTGCGCATGGTCGGCGTGCGCCTGACCACGCAGCAGGCCGCGAAATACGTGCCGATCGCCGGGCAGGCGGTCTCCGCGGTGCTGACCTACTCGTCGTTGCGCTACATCTGCGAGCAGCACATCCAGCAATGCGTCGCGATCTCGCGCCAGCTGATGCTGCCGGCGCCGCAGGAAACCGTCGCGTCGGCGCATTGAATAGCCGCGGTCGCGAGACGATGCGCAGCCGCTCGGTACAATCGCGCTCGTTCGGGGCGTAGCGCAGCCTGGTAGCGCAACTGCTTTGGGAGCAGTAGGTCGCGAGTTCGAATCCCGCCGCCCCGACCACATCTTCCTTCTCTGCTCTCGCGCTGCCCGTAGCTCAACTGGATAGAGCAGTTGCCTTCTAAGCAACAGGTCGGGGGTTCGAGTCCCTCCGGGCAGGCCATCTGGCCAACGGCAGGTGTCGGCGAGGTCGCCCGCCTTATCCGATGGGTAGCGACAACGACAGCGTCGTCCCGGCGGCACTCGGCGAGATCCGCAAGTCGCCGCCGATCACCTTGGCACGCTTGCGCATGTTGTCGAGCCCGTGACCGTGCGCCGACGATGTGCCGTCGAATCCGCGACCGTCGTCGCAAACCTCGATGACCACGCAGCCGGCGCCGACAGCGGTCGCGACCCGAATGTGCTCTGCACACGCGTGCTTCAGCACGTTCGTGAACGCCTCCTGCAGGATGCGCAGGATGTGCAGCACGTTCTGCGGCGTCAGGCAGGCCAGCCTCGGAACCTCCTGCACCTGCCAGTCGAGCCTGATGCCCCGTGCCTTCAGCCGCGGCTCGAGCCGGTAGCGCAGTCCGCCGAGCACTGGTGCAAGCTCGCCGTCCGCCGGCTCGAGCGAGTCGATCGCCAGGCGCAGGTCGTCGATGCACTCGCGCAATGCCGTAGCCACCTGCTCGCTCGATGCCTCACCGCCTTCGACCAACGACAACGTTGAGATCAGCGACGCGCCAATGCCGTCATGCATGTCGGCCATCAGGCGGCGCCGCTCCTCGGCTACTGCCGCCTCGCGCGTCAGCCGCTGCAGCATCTCGAACTGGCGCTCGAGCTCGCTCTGCTTGTCGCGGACACGCTCCTCGAGGAGTGCATTCAGCCGCTGCGACTCCGCGAGCGCACGCGAAACCCGCCGATATTTCTCAACGTCCATGGTGTCCTGCGGGGGCGCGCTACAGCAGCCCCATGCGGGTGGCCTCATACACCGCCTCGCCGCGCGAGTGCACGGCAAGTTTCTGGTAGACCTTCTTCACGTGCGCGGTCACGGTGTGCGGCGACATCTGCAGCAGCCGCGCCACCTCGGCAAACCCGAAGCCCTTGGCGACCAGCCCGAGCACCTCGGCCTCGCGGGGCGTCAGGCCTGCATCGGCCGCCGCGTTCGCCGACACATGGGCCGCGGCCTGCGCCGTCTTCGGCGTGCGAAACGTGCGCAGCAGCTTGCGGGCGATCAGGGGGCTGATCGGCGAGCCGCCGGCGCGCAGCTCGTGGATCAGCCCGACAAACTGGTCGGGCAGGGTGTCCTTCAGCATGTAGCCTGTGGCGCCGGCTTGAATGCTCATGACGACATGTTCCTCGTCGCCGAACACCGAGATCACCATGATGTCGGTCGCGGGGTGACGCGCAGCGGTCTCTCGGATCAGCTCGATGCCGCTGCCGTCGGGCAGCCCGAGGTCGGTGAGCAGCACGTCCGGCGGCGTGCCGGCGAGCAACTGGCGCGCCGAGGCGAGATCGCCGACCGCGCCGAGCAGGCGAAGCTCCGGCGCCGCGGCGACGATCGCGCAGAAGCGGGCGAGGAACGAGGGGTCGTCCTCCACAAGCATCACGGTCGTCGTCATCGCGCCCCCTTCGTCGCAACGCCGCCCCCATCATAGGCGCGTCGCCTGGCGGCACATCACGCAAACGCGTGAGGGGTCAGCGTGCGGCGCGTGGCGCGGCGGTCGCCGAGGCGACCTGGGTCGTCTTGGCCTTGGCCCGGGCTGCCACCTGGGCCGTGTCGTCGGGTGCGATGGTCACGAACGCCGCAGAGACGAGTGCGACGAACGCGACGAGCAAGACAGCGTGCAGCTTGTTCTCGAGTGGCATGGCGGCTCCTTCGCGGACAGGATCGGACAGTCCCGACCGATGAGCCAAGCGTAGGCGCCTCCCACCCAGCACGCCTCACGGCTTCCCGTCGCGCGCCTCGCGCAAACCCGTCACCACCGCAGCCGCCGCGGTCGGCCAGGAGCGGCCCTGGCGCGCTCGGAAGCGTGGAGCTTCCGCCATGAGAGGCGAACGCCGAGTTCGGAACAAAGACTGGTGCCAGAATCTGACACCATGGCGCAATACATTGAGTTTCCTCAACTCAAGGTAACCAGCCATGAACGCTGACAAGGCACTGAAGGTCGCTCGCGCCTATGCCAATGCACTCGCGAAGCAGGATGTCGAGGCCATCGTCGCTATCTCTGCCGAGGACGTTGTCTGCACCTCACCCATCGGTCAAACCACCGGCATCGAGCGCTTCCGCGCCTTCCAGGAAGGCTTTGCCAGGATGCTCACGACGCTGACCGTGCTCGCGGTCTATGGAGACGACAAGCAAGCAGTGGTGATCTACATCGCCGAAACACAGCCGGTTCCGCGCTCCGTCGTGGCAGAACTCATCCAGGTCAAGGACGGCAAGCTCGCATCGACCGAAGTCATCTACGACGCCACGCCGTTCGCCGCCTTCATGGCGTCGGTTCAGCCTCACTGAAACCAGGCACCGTCGTGAAGCGCGTCCAGTATCCAAGGTATGGCGGCCCGCAGGTGATGCAGCTCGAACGCTTCGAGCTGGCCGAGCCGGGCAACGGCGAGGTGGCGGTGAAGGTCAGGTTCGCAGCGATCAATCCCATCGACTGGAAGGTTCGCAATGGCAACCTGAAGATGGTCACGGGCAAGACATTCCCCCGTGCCATGGGAAGCGACTTTTCGGGAACGGTGATAAGTGTCGGCCCGGGTGTCACCCGCTTCAAGCCCGGGGACGCCGTCTTCGGGCTGGCACGCCTGAAGGAGAGCGGTGCGCTCGCAGAGGCCGTGGTCACGAGCGAGACCTTCGTCGCCCGCAAGCCGGGCGCGATATCCTTCGAGGATGCGGCCTGCCTCGGAACTCCCGGCGTCACCGCCTGGAACGGCCTCGTCGACAAGGCTCGCCTGAAGGCCGGCGCACATGTCTTCGTCAACGGCTGCACGGGTGCCGTCGGTGAGGCAACCGTCCAACTCGCGCAGATGATGGGGGCCAGGGTCTCGGGCAGTTGCAGCGCTGCAGCGATGCCTCGCGCCAGGGCGCTGGGCGTAGAGACTGTCTACGACTACCGAACGACCGACATGGCAACGATGGGCGCGCGCTTCGATGTCGTCTATGACACGGCGGCGACGATGACCACCGAAGTTGGCCTGGGGCTGCTCCGCGACGGCGGTGTGTTCCTCGACATCGATCCGACGCCCGGCAAGTTTATCCGCTCCCTCTTCAGTCGCAGGCTGAAGCCAATTGTCTGCATGCCGAGAGCCGACATCCTCGACGGCCTGGCGCGTGCGGCCGGAGACGGAAAAATCCGGCTTCCCGTTGCCAAGACCGTGCCGCTGGGCGAAGCCATCCGGCTTCTCACCGAGCTTGAACAGGGTCACAAGCTGGCCGGGAAAGGCCTCGTTGTGATGGGCTGACGTGTCTCGCAGCCAGCGCTTGTTCGACCTCATGCAGGTGCTGCGCCGACACCGCGGAACGGTGTCGGGCGCAGTGCTCGCGCACGAGGCCGGCGTGTCGCTGCGCACGATCAGGCGCGACATCGCCACGCTGCAGTCACTGGGAGCGGACATCGACGGCGCCGCGGGTGTCGGCTACATCCTGCGGCCCGGTTTTCTTCTGCCCCCTCTGTCCTTCACCGAGGAAGAGCTTCAGGCCCTGGTCGCCGGGGCACAGTGGGTCGGCCGCCAGACAGATGATGCGCTGGCCTTCGCTGCGCAGAACGCGCTCGCCAAGATTGGCGGGGTGCTTCCGTCCGAACTGCGAAGGCTGCTGGACGACGATGCTCTCTACATCGGCCGCAAGAGGGAGGACACCTCTGGGCTCGACCTGGCACGGGTCCGTCAGGCGATGCGCGAACAACGCAAGATGCGCATCGGCTACACCGACCAGTCCGGGAGGGCCTCGGAGCGAACCATCTGGCCCATCATGCTCGGCTTCGTCGAGTCGCGACGGTTCATCGCCGGATGGTGTGAAATGCGCCAGGACTTTCGCCTGTTCCGAGTCGACCGCGTCGTGAAGGTGCAGTTCCTGCAGGAGCGCTATGGCGGCAGTCGCCGTCAGTTGGTCAAGCAATGGCGCACGCAGGTCGAGGGCCAGCGCAATCGACGTGATGAGGGCTAGATTGCCGAGCACCTCGTCTCAGTCGAAGATGTCGCTCAGCCAAGACTTCCTGCGCCGATGCCCGTGACTGTAGGAACCGCCGGAGCCGTGGTGGTCGGAGTCGACGAAGTCGGGGCGACGCAAGCGATCGTCGGCGCCAGCCGGGCGGCGCGGCTCCTGCGCCGCGGACCGTTCAAGCAGCTTGTCGAGTTCGCCGCGGTCCAGCCATACGCCGCGGCACGTCGGACAGTAGTCGATCTCGACGCCTTGCCGGTCTGACATGACGAGCGTTTCGTTCGGGCAGTGGGGGCACTTCAAAGGAATTCCTTTCTCCGTGATCTGGAGGAATCTGTCGGGGCTGGCAATGCCGCCGTCACTCGTCTCGACCGGAGGCCAGGCCCAGCAGCGCCAACAGCGACTGGAAGACGTTGTAGATGCTGAGGTAGACGCCTAGCGTGGCGCTGATGTAGTTGGTTTCCAGCCCGTCCTGGACGCGCTTCAGGTCATGCAGGATGAACGCGGAGAAGATTCCGATGGCCAGAACCGACAGGGTGATCATCAGCGCGCCCGACTGGATGAAGACGTTGGCGATGCCCGCCACCAGCAGCATGACCGCACCGATGAACAGGAACTTCCCCATCGCCGACAAGTCGCGCTTGATCAGCGACGACAAGCTCGCCATGCCGAGGAAGATCGTCGCCGTGCCCGCGAACGCGAGCATCACCAGGTTGGCGCCGTTGGCCAGACCCAGCACCTGGCCCACCAAGCGCGACAGCATCAGGCCCATGAAGAGGGTGAAAGCCAGCAGCACCGGCACGCCGGCCGCCGAGTTCTTCGTCTTCTCGATCGCGAACATGAAGGCGAACGCGCCGCCCAGGAAGACGATCACGCCCAGGCCAGGCGACATCGCGCTGGCGATGCCGGTCGATACGCCGATCCAGGCGCCCAGTACGGTGGGCACCATCGACAGTGCCAGCAGCCAATAGGTGTTGCGCAGCACGCGGTTGCGCTGAACCGCGGATACGCCTGTGTCCGCGTGACCGGATGTCAATGAGACGGGAATCATGGAGTTCATCGTGAGTGATCCGTTGTTCGTTCGAGCGGTCGTTCGGGATTTCAGCGTTCGAGTCCGACCAGGCGCTGGCGCAGCCGCCGGGAGTCGGTGTCGCGACGCCATAGGCGCATCAGCGACCGTGCGGCGCGCGCCAGCGCGTTGTCCAGCGCGGTGCGCCATTCGTTCGCCACGGAAGTGACGACGACCGAGCCGGCACCATCGGTCTTGAGTTCGACCTGACAGCGCTTGTCGATTCCGCCACGGCCGCCGTTCACGTCCGACATGTGCACCTCGGCACGGGGAACGAGCCATCCGAGACGGCGCAGCGCAAAACGCACCCGCCGCTCGGTCAGGTCGCGCAGTTCGGTGGCTTGCGGATCGCGGGCCTTGAACAGTACTTTCATCGCAGATCTCTCCTTCAACTGATGGACAGTCGAAGTCTGGACCTCGAATCAGTTCTGAAAAAGCAGCTTTTGGCGAGTTTTGACTTCGGAAAATCCTGCAGGAAGGCAGATCAGGCGCGCGCCGCGTCGATGATCTGCAGCACCAGCGGGTGGTGCTGGCCGCGCCGCGAGCGGATGGCGTGGATCTCTTCGGTGACGTCGTCGCAGCGCCCCAGTGGTCGCAGTCCGTGCATCCAGCCGGCGTCGCCGGCACCGAGTCGGCTCACCGGGAACACCCCGAGGCCGCGTGCGGCAAACACGGCCAGAAGCGCGCTGTCCTCGAACTCGCCGACGACGCGCGGCTGCAGACCCTTGGCCTCGAACCAGTGATCGAGTCTGGAGCGCAAGGCCGAGTGCCCCGTGGGCAAGAGCACCGGCAGCCGGTTCAGCGACTGTGGGAACTGGTCTACATCGGCCTTGCGCACATGCGCGGCGGGCCCGTACCACGCCACCGGCGACTCGACCAGCCGTTCCGTCGTCAGGCGTAGGTTCGGATTTCGCGGCGCCGGTTGCCCGGCCAGTACCAGGTCCAGGCGATGCAACGCGAGCTCGGCCAACAACTCGTCGGATTCGCCTTCGTGGCACACCAGCCGCAGCGAGGGCGTGGCCAGCACGGGCTCCAGCAATGTGTGCACCGCCAGCTTCGAGATGCCGTCCGACATGCCAATCGCCAGGCGCGCGACCTTGCCGCTCGCCGCTTCGCGCACTTGGTCGGGGATCATCTGGCCGAGTTGGAAGATCTCCTCGGCGCGCGAGAAGGCGGCGTGGCCCGCGTCGGTCATGGCCACGCCGCGGCCGGCCGGCTTGAGCAGCTGGTGGCCGAGCGCCTTCTCGAGTTCGCGCACCTGCGCGCTGATGGTCTGCACCGCCACGTCCAATCGCTTGGCCGCGCGGGCGAAGCCGCCTTCCTTGGCGACGACCCAGAAGTAGTACAGGTGTCGGTAGTTCATCAAGATTGCACCGTCATAATTTTCTGGTGGATCGGAGACACTACAGCTCATGACCTTGCCAACCCCGAAGCTGCAGGCCGATCGACTTCTATTGCGCCCCTTCACCGAAGCGGATACGGACGCCATCTTCGCGCTGCAAAGCAATCCGCGGGTGCTGCGCTACTGGGATTCGCCGCCTTGGAAGGAACGCGCTCGAGCAGAGCGTTTTATCGCGGGTTGCAGACAACTCGAGCAGGATGGTACTGGCGCTCGGCTGGTCATCGAGCGTTCCACCGACGGCGCGTTCCTCGGCTGGTGCTGTTTGGTCAAGTGGAGTCCCGACTACCGCAGTGCCACGATGGGTTACTGCCTCGGTGAAGCGGCTTGGGGCCAAGGCTTCGCCACCGAAGCCGCGCGCACGCTGTTGCACTGGGCCTTCGACACGCTGGACCTGAACCGTGTTCAGGCCGAGACCGACACTCGCAACAAGGCGTCGAGCCGCGTGCTTGAAAAGCTCGGGTTCGTCCGCGAAGGCACGTTGCGGGAAGATTGCATCGTGGACGGCGAGGTCTCCGATTCTTGGGTCTATGGCCTGCTCAGGCGCGAGTGGGCGAGTGGCGCGCCAGTTCTTCCAGAACCGAAACCATGAAACACACTCCACCCGCCGGGCAGAAGCTCTCGTTCCACGCCCATCTGGAGAACTGGGCGGAAGGCATGGACTATTGCGCCGTTCGCGTCCCGGCCGAGATCACGGAAGCCTTGGGAACAAATGGCCCGGTTCTGGTTTTGGCCCGGGTGAATGACTCCGAGCCTTTCCAGGTGAGTCTCTTTC
>DATEFR010000826.1:0-2207 GCA_035280545.1 Burkholderiaceae bacterium
GGGCCAGCTGCTGACCTCCGAGCGCGCACAGCACGGCCGCCGTGGCCGCGACGATCCACCGTTGCATTCCGACTCCTCGCCGTTGTGTTTGGCGGCGAGAAGTCTACGAAACCGGGCGGGTGGCTCCCTCGCCCCGCTTGCGGGGAGAGGGCTGGGGTGAGGGGAAAGCAGCGTCGCGCCCCAACGCACCCTCACCCCAACCCTCTCCCGCAAGCGGGAGAGGGAGCCCACTGCTCCTAGCGGAATTGCTTCTGGTCGGCCAGGCTCTGCTTGCGCAGGATTTCGACGTCGCGCAGCCGCGCATCGATCACCGAGACATCGATGAAGTCGGTGGCGCCGCTGCGTGCGCGGCGCTGGCCGGCGCGCAAGCGGTCGGCCGCGCCGTTCAGGTCGCCGAGCGCGACCCGCGACTCGGCATCGGCGCGGATCGCCCGCAGCGGCTGACCCAGGCGTTCCTGGGTCTGGCTGAGCGCCGTCCAGGCGAGCGAGTCGAGCGGGTGCACGGCGACCCAGGTCTGCAGGTCGGCGGCGCGCTGCTGCAGGGCCGGGTCGGTGCTGACGCCCGCCGGCGCGAGCGCCAACGCGGCCTGCGCCTCGAACAGCAGCACCGGGCGCGAGTTGTCGTTCGCGTACGGCTGCAGCACCGCGACCGCCTTCGCCGGCTCGCCGCGTGCGAACAGCGACTGCGCCTGCAACAGGGTCACCGCGCGTTCGGCGCGTGCGTCTATCTTCGGATCCTTCTGCGCCTCGGGCTGGCGCAGCAGCGCCGAGGCGGCCGCGATCGAGGCATCGGCACGCGCCCAGTCGCGCAGCAGCGTCGACGCCAGCCCGCTCTCGTAGGCGTTCGCGAGCTTGTCGGGCAGGTTGGAGGCGACCCGGTCGCCGTCCAGCGCCTGCCAGCGGCGCAGCGCGTCGAAGCGCGAGTCCATCATCACGCGCGAGCGTGCCTGCGCGAGCGTGTGCTCGAGCACGCTGACCGGGGGCGGCGGCGTGACGGTGCCGAGCCGGCCGCGCGCCTCGCCGATGCGCTCGCTGTTCAACGGGTGGCTGCGCAGGTACGGGTAGCCGCCGCTGTCGTTCAGCCGGGTCGAGACGTCGAGCTTCTCGAACATCGAGACCATGCCGCTGGGGGCGAAGCCGGCACCGGTCATCACCGCGAAGCCGACCCGGTCGGCCTCGCGCTCCATGTCGCGCGAGAAGTTCAGCTGACCTTGGACGCCGATCGCCTGGCCGCCGACGATCGCGGCCATCGCCGCATCGCCCTGGCTGTTCTGCCCGGCACGGGTCGCCGCGATGATGCCGGCCAGCATGGCCGCCAGGCTGAGCAGCGACTGGCGCTTGGTGTTCGCGATCGAGCGTGCGCTGTGGCGTTGCGTGACGTGCGACATCTCGTGGCCGAGCACCGAGGCGAGCTCGTCGCGGGTCGTGGTCATCGCGATCAGGCCGAGGTTGACGCCGACGTACCCGCCGGGCAGCGCGAACGCGTTGACGGTCTTGTCGCGCACCAGGAACGGCTCCCACGCGTAGCGCTGGTCGACCTCGGGGCTGATGTTGCCGCGAGCCCGCGAGCTCGCGAGCAGCGGCTGCCAGATCGACTGCAGATACTCGAGCAGGATGGGGTCGTCGAGATAGTCGGGGTCGGCGCGGATCTCGCGCATGATCTCGTCGCCGAGCTTGCGCTCGGTGCCGACGCCGAGGTCTTCGCCGGCCGGGTCGCCGAGCGTGGGCAGCTGGTTCTGCGCCTGGGCTGCCGGCGGCAGCGCCGCGGCGGGCACGAGCAGCGACACGGCGCAGGCCAGGGCCGTGAAGCGGGAGCGCAGGCGGGTCTTCAAACGTCGAATCGCGAGGTTGGCGGCAGCCTGGATATCATGCCGCGAAACAGCTTCGAGATTGTTTCCGGACATGAGTTCAACGCCGGCGGGCGGGCCGCCCTCATCCTCGCCCTTGACGCATTTCGACGCACAGGGGCAGGCGCACATGGTCGACGTCGGGGGCAAGGCCGAGACGCACCGCATCGCGCGCGCCGCCGGCACGATCCGGATGCAGCCGGCGACGCTCGCGCTGATCCAGTCGGGCCAGGCGAAGAAGGGCGACGTGCTGGGCGTCGCGCGCATCGCGGCGATCCAGGCCGCGAAGCGGACGGCCGAGCTGATCCCGCTGTGCCACCCGCTGCCGATCACGCGGGTTGCGGTCGAGTTCGAGATCGA
>DATEFR010000827.1:0-7346 GCA_035280545.1 Burkholderiaceae bacterium
GAGGCCGCTGCCGCCGCGTGCGCGGCGCAGCGCGAGCCCGCGCGCCAGCACGTCCAGCGTGCTGCCGGGCGTGGTGTCGAGGTAGCCCTTCTCGGTGACGGTGAGGCTGACGATGCGTGTGGCCGGCGCCGCGATGCGCTCGTGCACCGCACGCAGCCCGTCGGGTGCAACCAGCAGCTCGCGCAGGCAGTGGATCACCTGCAAGCGTTCGCGTGGTGTGCCGTGCTGGTCGGCGTCGCGGATCGCGAGCGTGTACAGCCCGTCCTGCGGTGCGAGCGCGTCGTGGGTCTCGGGGCTGCGCAGCGAGACGCCGACGATGCCCCAGCGCAGGTCGCCGCTGGCCGCGATCGCCGCGTCGGTCGCCTGCGCCATGTGCGCGCGCTGGAATGCGCCGACACCCAGGTGCACGATGCCGTTCGAGAGCCGCGTTCGCTCATACGGCGCGTCGCGCACGGTCGTCGAATTCAAGCGCGGCAGCGTCATCACCAACTCCAGAGCGTGCCGTCGTGCTGCAGGCGGTTCACCGGCAGATACGCGCGCTGGTACGGGTACTTCGCGGCGAGCGCTTCATCGATCTCGACGCCGTGGCCCGGCACCTCGCCCGGGACCAGCATGCCGTCGGCGAATGTGTAGGCATGCGGGAACACCGCGTCGGTTTCGTCGGTGTGGCGCATGTATTCCTGGATCCCGAAGTTCGGCACCCACAGGTCGAAGTGCAGCGCCGCGCCCATGCACACCGGCGACAGGTCGGTCGCGCCGTGGCAGCCGGTGCGCACCTGGTAGAGCGACGCGAGGTCGGCGATGCGCCGCAGGTGCGTGATGCCACCGGCATGCACGACGGTCGTGCGGATGTAGTCGATCAGCTGGTTCTCGATCAGGCCCTTGCAGTCCCAGATCGTGTTGAAGATCTCGCCGACCGCGAGCGGTGTCGTCGTGTGCTGGCGGATCAGCCGAAACGCTTCCTGGTTCTCGGCCGGCGTTGCATCCTCCATCCAGAACAGCTTGTACGGCTCGAGCTCCTTGCCGAGGCGGCCGGCCTCGATCGGCGTGAGCCGGTGGTGCACGTCGTGCAGCAGGTGGATGTCCGGCCCGACCGCGCGGCGCACCGCGTCGAACAGCTTCGGCGTGTGGCTCAGGTACTTGGGCGTCGACCAGTCGTGCTCGCTCGGCAGGTCGGCATCGGCCGGCTCGTAGAACATCGTGCCGCGGCCGACGCCGTAGACCTTCTCGAGCCCCGGCACGCCGCTTTGCGCGCGGATCGCCTTGTAGCCCTCTTCCTTGTAGCGCAGCACTTCGTCGACGGTCTGCTCGATGTCGCGGCCGTTCGCATGGCCATAGACCATCACGCCGGTGCGGCTCTTGCCGCCCAGCAACTGGTACAGGGGCAGGTCCGCAGCCTTGGCCTTCAGGTCCCACAGCGCGGTGTCGACTGCGGCGATCGCGCTCATCGTCACCGGGCCGCGGCGCCAGTACGCGCCTTTGTAGAGGTACTGCCAGATGTCCTCGATCTGATGCGCGTCGCGGCCGATCAGGCACGGGATCACGTGCTCGGTCAGGTACGCGGCGGCCGCGAGCTCGCGGCCGTTCAGCGTCGCATCGCCGAGGCCGGTGAGCCCTTGGTCGGTCTCGATCTTCAGCGTGACGAAGTTGCGGCCGGGGCAGCAGACGATGACTTTGGCGTTGGTGATCTTCATGGCGTGTTGCGTTCAGCGCCAGGCTTGGGCGAATTCGACTGTCACACGCTCGATGTGTGCGCGCATCGCGGCACGTGCGCCGGCCGCGTCGCGGTCGAGCAGCGCGGTGAAGATGCGTTGGTGGTCGTCCTGCGAGGCCTGGCGCAGTGCGGGCGTGTGGAAGTGCGCCTCGAGCTGCGACCAGATCGGTGCCTTCGTGTGGTCCCACAGCGCGGTGACCATCTGCAGCAGCACCGAGTTGCCGGTGGCCTCGGCGATGCGCAGGTGGAACAGGCGGTCGGCCGCTTCGTTCGCGGCCTTGTCGTGCAGGCTCTCGCGCATCGCGGCGAGCGCCGCGACCAGGCGGTCGAGGTCGCTGTCCTGGCGGGTCTCGGCCGCCACCGCGGCCACCTCGGATTCGATCAGGCTGCGTGCCCGCAGCAGCTCGAACGGGCCCGGACCGGCCGGTGGCGTGGAAGTGGTCGACCGGTTCACCGGCACGGCCGGTGCGCTCACGTAAATGCCCGAGCCGCCGCGCACCTCGACCAGGCCCTGGATCTCGAGCACGATGATGGCCTCGCGAACCAGCGTGCGGCTTACACCGAATCTATCGGCTAACGCTCGCTCCGACGGGAGGCGTGCGCCAACTTCCAGTTCGCCGCTGCTGATCAGGCCGGCAATTTGAGTGGCCAGCTTCTGATAGGAGCGGTCACTCGGGACGTCAACGGGGAGCGGCGAGGCGAGCGCTGGATCGGCCATGGGCAGACTGAGTTGGTGAACCAGTTTATGGCTGGTTCACCAAATGGCCGACCGTGGTTTACCACTAGAGGCGGTGGAGCGGCGCCCGCTTGCGAAGCGCGGCGGCCAGCATCGCGAGCCCCGCAGCGAACAGCGCGACGGTCGCCGGTTCCGGCACCGCGGTCACGGCCAGGGCCTTGAGCGTGAGCCCGGACGTCGGGTCGAACACCGGGATGTAGGTTCGGCCGTCCGGCGTGTTCGGCGCGATGACACCGCCCGCGAAGTTGTACGAGCTGAACTCCGTGCAGGTGTCGGCTCCCGAGCCGCAAGGCCCCGGTTGCAGCGGGTCCGTGGGCAACTGGTCGAAGAAGTTGCCCAGCGACCTCGGGGCGATCAGCGAGAGCTGCCAGCCCGCGGGGTCGTAGGGCGGCGCTGCCGAACCGAGCTGGAACGTCAACGCAGCCCCGGGGCACCGAGAGGTGTCCGGGGGGCTCGCGCATTGGTCCGGGTCGGCCGGCGGCGGTCCGGGGTTTTGCACCGAGATCGCGCCGGCACTGCCGGCCAGATGGACGGCATCGAGCGAATCGGTCCAGATCTGCAGGTCGTAGCTGACGATCGCGCCGAAGTAGTCGCCCCGATCCGGGTTCGGATTGCTGTCCGGCACCGAGCCGTCGAAGATGATGTCGCCCGAGCCCCACTTGTAAGCCCAGACCAGCTCGTAGAGCGTTGCGTGAGCGGCTGGCGGCGTGGCGAGCAACGCGAACCACGCGACAACGGGCAACACCCAGCGAATCCGCTGCAGACGTTCCATGGTGACCTCCCTGTCGTGAGACCCATGGCTGGAGCCATGCATCCACACGAAGACCATGTGTGTGGCGGGCAATGTAGTCGTGTGCTCTCCGCGCTTCAAGCACCCTGACGACAGCGCTGGTTTTGAGCCGACAGTTACAACGGCGTCGATGTTGCGCGCACGAACGGCGCCTGCGCTTCGACTACAACGTCACTGCAACGAAGGACTCGCATGGCCACCGATCCCAAGCCCCGCCTGACCGCCCGTGACTTCGCACCCGAGGTGCTGAGCCTGTTCGATCGATACGTGCATGGCCTGATCGACCGGCGCGGCTTTCTCGACGGTGCCGCGCGCTTCGCGGTCGGCGGCGTGACGGCGGCGGCGCTGCTCGAATCGCTGAACCCGAAGTTCGCGCAGGCCCAGCAGGTCGCACCCAACGACGGGCGGATCAAAGGCGAGCGTGTCGAGTTCGAATCGCCGCGGGGTTATGCCAAGGTGCGCGGCTATCTGGTGCGCCCGGCGAACCCGACTGGCGCCAGCTCGCTGCCGACCGTGCTGGTCGTGCACGAGAACCGCGGGCTGAACCCGCACATCGAGGACGTCACGCGCCGCCTCGCGCTCGCGAACTTCATTGCGTTCGCGCCCGACGCGCTGACGCCGCTGGGCGGCTATCCCGGCGACGAGGACAAGGCGCGCGAACTGTTCGCGAAGCTCGATGCGGCGAAGACGCTCGAAGACTTCGTCGCCGCCGCGGCCTGGCTGCGCGGTGTGCAAGGCGCGAGCGGCAAGCTCGGCGCAGTCGGGTTCTGCTGGGGCGGCGACA
The DNA here is from genome assembly GCA_035280545.1 of Burkholderiaceae bacterium. Classification (GTDB taxonomy): domain Bacteria; phylum Pseudomonadota; class Gammaproteobacteria; order Burkholderiales; family Burkholderiaceae_C; genus DATCSE01. The sequence continues at coordinate 4,025 of DATEFR010000827.1, forward strand.
TGTGCAACCTGCTCGCGACCCGAGTGCCCGAACTCGCCGCGGCCGTGCCGTTCTACGGCATCGCGCCGCCGCTCGAGGCCGTGCCGCTGATCAAGGCCCAGCTGCTGCTGTTCTTCGCCGAGAACGACCCGCGCGTCAACGCGAGCTGGCCCGCTTACGAGACGGCGCTGAAGACCGCGCGGGTGCGCTACGAGGCGTTCACCTACCCGGGCACGCAGCACGGCTTCAACAACGACACGACGCCGCGCTACGACGCCGATGCCGCGAAGCAGGCCTGGCAGCGCACGGTCACGTTCTTCGAGCGCACGCTGCGCGGGTAGGTGCGGCGCGGCGCGCGCGTGTCAGCGCTCTGCCATCACGACCAGCACCTGCGCGTCGCCGCGCCCGGTCGACAGGTAGACGTGGCCGATGCCGCTGTCGAAATAAGCCGACTCGTGGCGCGCGAGGTCGATCGCCTCGCCGGTCTCGAAGCGGATGCGCACCCGCCCGGCGAGCACCATCACGAACTCCTGACCGCCGTGGCGGATGTAGTCGGAGAACTGATCGAACTCGCGTACCGCGATCACGCAGTGCACCGGCGTCATGCGCTTGGCCGGGTAGTCGGTCGCGAGCATGCGCAGCTCGTAGTGCTCGGCGTCGTAGCGCGCTGCTGTTTCGAGCGTCGAACGCACGGCGGTCGGGCCTCTGGCACCGGCGGCCGTCGGCGCTTCGGCGCGATCGTCGAACAGCGCCGCGAGGTCGACCTCGAGCGCGCGCGCCACGGCACCGAACTTCTCGTAGCTCACCGAGATCTGGCCCAGCTCCATCTTCGACAAGGTCGACAGTGCGACGCCGGAGCGCCCCGACAGCGCCTTCAAGGTCAAGCGGTGTGCCTTGCGGACCGCGCGCAGCCGCTGGCCCATGCGCACGCGGTCGGTCGGCGCGGCGGCCGGACGGGGCGAGCGGGAGAGGCTGCTTCTCGATGGGCGGACGGGCATTGCGGCTTTTCGGGCTGGGCACGATTCTCGCATGAGAGAATTCTCGGATGAGAGAATTCGACGTCGCCATCATCGGCGCCGGCATTGCCGGCGCCTCGCTGGCCTGGCGCCTCGCGGGCCGGCGCAGCGTGCTGCTGCTCGAGCGCGAGTCGCAGCCCGGCTACCACTCGACCGGACGTTCCGCCGCGATGTTCATGGAGAGCTACGGACCGCCCGGCGTGCGGGCGCTGACGCGGGCAAGCCGCGCGTTCTACGAAGCGCCGCCCGGGGCGTTCGCCGATGTGCCGCTGCTCGCTCCGCGCGGCGCGCTCTACCTCGCCGAGCCGGACCAGCGGGCGCTGCTCGACAAGGTGCGCCACGAGCTGGCCGCGACCTGCCCGCGGCTCGAGGAGCTCGATGCCGAGGCGACGCTGGCGCGCGTTCCGTGCCTGCGGCCCGACATGGTGCGCGGCGCCTTGTTCGATCCGGACGCGCAGGACATCGACGTGCACGCGCTGCACCAGGGCTACCTGCGCGGCCTGCGCGCGCTGGGCGGCGAGCTGCGCACCGGCGCGCATGTCGTGCGCGCCCAGCGCCACAACGAGCGCTGGACGCTGCGCCTCGAAGACGGCGAAGCGGTGCGCGCGCATGCCGTCGTCAACGCGGCCGGCGCGTGGGCCGACGATGTCGCGGTGCTGTTCGGCGCCGCGCCGGTGGGCCTGGTGCCGCGCCGGCGCAGCGCGTTCACCTTCGATGCGCCGGCCGGTGTCGCCGTGTCCGGCTGGCCCGCGGTGGTCGGCGTCGACGAGAGCTACTACTTCAAGCCCGACGCGGGCCGGCTGCTCGGCTCGCCGGCCAACGCCGATGCGACCGTGCCGCACGACGTGCGGCCCGAGGAGATCGACATCGCGATGGGCATCCACCGCATCGAAGCGGTCACGACGCTCTCGATCCGCCGTCCCGCGAGCACCTGGGCCGGGCTGCGCTCATTCGTCGCCGATGGCGAGCCGGTGATCGGCCTCGATGACCACTGCCCCGATTTTTTCTGGCTCGCCGCCCAGGGCGGCTACGGCATCCAGAGCGCCGCCGGCGCCTCCGCGCTCGCGGCGGCGCTGCTGTGCGACGAGTCGCTGCCCGACGAGCTGAACCGGCATCATGTCCAAGCGCGCGCGTTCGCGCCGCAGCGGCTGCAGTGAACCCTTTTGTTGTTGATGACCAGGAGCGTCCGATGATGATGGCGATGACCTTGCGCCGCGGCCTGTTGATGGTGCTGCTCGCGGCGGCGGCGCTGGCCGCCGCGCTGCCCGTGCGGGCGGCGTTTCCCGACAAGCCGATCGCGCTGGTCGTGCCGTTCCCGCCGGGCGGCGCGACCGACACCGTCGGGCGCATCATCGCCAAGGGCATGGGGCAGCGGCTGGCCCAGACCGTCGTGGTCGACAACCGTGCCGGCGCGGGCACCGTGATCGCCGCGACCGCGGTCGCGCAGGCGCCGGCCGACGGCTACACGCTCTTGATCAGCTCGAACACGACCTTCACGGTCAACCCGGCGCTCAAGCCCAAGCTGCCGTACGACGCGCAGAAGAGCTTCGAGTCGATCGGCATGATCGGCGGCTCGACGCTGGTGCTGCTCGCGAACCCGGCGCTGCCGGCCAACAACCTGAAGGAGCTGATCGCGCTGGCCAAGACCAAGCCGGGCAAGATCGCCTACGGCTCGTTCGGCAACGGCACGACCTCGCACCTGGCCGGCGAGATGCTGAAGGTGGTGGCCGGCATCGACCTGCTGCACGTGCCGTACAAGGGCAGCGCGCCGGCGATGACCGACCTGATCGGCGGCCAGGTGCAACTGACGCTGGACACCAGCATCGCCGCGATTCCGATGCTGGAGGCCCACAAGGTCAAGGCGCTCGCGGTCACCGCGGCGAAACGCTCGGTGCTGCTGCCGCAGGTGCCGACGGTCGCCGAGGCCGGCTTCCCCGACTACGAGATGTTCTCGTGGATCACGATCGTCGCGCCGCGCGGCGTACCGGCGCCGGTGCAGCAGAAGCTCGCAAAGGCGCTCGCTGATACGCTGAACGATGCCGGCGTTCGCGCCGACCTCGAGAAGGCCGGCCTCGAGATCTCGCCGCAGCCGGGCTCGGCGTTCGATGCGCGCGTCGCGAAGGAACTGCCGTTGCTGCGTGCCTACGTGCACAAGGCCAACATCCCTTATGAGTGAGGGAGTGAACCATGTCTTCGACTGACGACACCTTGCCAGAACGCTCCGCCGTCGAACTGCGCCGCCTGATCGGCAGCAAGCAGCTCTCGCCGGTCGAACTGATGGATGCGTGCATCGCGCGCATCGAGGCGCTGAACCCGGCCGTCAACGC
>DATEFR010000828.1:0-5475 GCA_035280545.1 Burkholderiaceae bacterium
AGACCGTCGTCGGCCACGCCGGCGCCGTCGCGGCGACGCCGCCGCGCGTTTTCTCGCTGTTCGATGCGGCGCTGTTGCGCCCGGCACTGTTCGACGCCTTGCGCAAGCTTGCACCGCAGGTGCAGTGGCGAAATCCGGTGATGTTCGTCGTCTATGCCGGCAGCATCGTGACGACGATCCTGTGGATCCAGGCGCTGGCCGGGCAAGGCGAAGCGCAGGCGGGTTTCATCCTCGCGGTCATGCTTTGGCTCTGGTTCACGGTGCTGTTCGCCAACTTCGCCGAGGCGCTGGCCGAAGGCCGCAGCAAGGCACAGGCCGCGAGCCTGCGTGGCATGAAGCGGCGCGCGATCGGCAAGAAGCTCGAGCAGCCGCATCACGGCGCGCGCTGGATCCCGGTCGAAAGCGACGAGCTGCGCAAGGGCGTCGTCGTGCTGGTCGAGGCCGGCGACGTGATCCCGCTCGACGGCGAGGTGATCGAAGGCGTGGCCTCGGTCGACGAGAGCGCGATCACCGGCGAGTCGGCGCCGGTGATCCGGGAGTCGGGCGGCGATTTTTCGTCGGTGACCGGCGGCACGCGCGTGCTGTCGGACTGGCTGGTCGTGCGCATCGTCGTGAACCCGGGCGAGTCGTTCCTCGACCGCATGATCGCGATGGTCGAAGGCGCGAAGCGCCAGAAGACGCCGAACGAGATCGCGCTGAACATCCTGCTGGTCGCGCTGACGATCGTCTTCCTGGTCGTCGTCGTGACGCTGCTGCCGATGTCGATCTTCAGCGTCGAGGCCGCGAAAGCGGGCACCGCGGTGACGATCACGACGCTGATCGCGCTGCTGGTCTGCCTGATCCCGACGACGATAGGCGCACTGCTCTCGGCGATCGGCGTGGCCGGCATGAGCCGCATGATGCAGGCCAACGTGATCGCGACTTCCGGCCGCGCGGTCGAGGCGGCCGGCGATGTCGACGTGTTGCTGCTCGACAAGACCGGCACCATCACGCTGGGCAATCGTCAAGCCTCTGCGTTCATCGCGGCCAAGGGCACCAGCGAAAGCGCGCTCGCCGATGCGGCGCAGCTTGCCTCGCTCGCCGACGAGACGCCGGAAGGTCGCAGCATCGTCGTGCTCGCGAAGCAGAAGTTCAACCTGCGGCCCGGCGCCGCCGGCGACCGCGTCAGCAGCCTGCGGGAAGTCGATGGCCTGCAGCCGAGCTTCGTGCATTTCACCGCGCAGACGCGCATGAGCGGCGTCGACTTGGTCCCGCCGGGCGGCGCGCAGCCGGTGCGCCGGCTGCGCAAGGGTGCGGGCGATGCGATCCGGCGCCATGTGGAGGCGCTCGGCGGCTCGTGGCCGGCCGACGTGCAGACCTCGATCGACGAGGTTTCGCGCCGCGGCAGCACGCCGCTTGCGGTGGCCGATGGCCCGCGCGTGCTGGGCGTCGTCGAGCTGAAAGACATCGTGAAGGGCGGCATCAAGGAACGCTTCGCCGAGCTGCGCCGCATGGGCATCAAGACCATCATGATCACCGGCGACAACAAGCTGACCGCCGCGACCATCGCGGCCGAAGCGGGCGTCGACGATTTCCTCGCCGAAGCGACGCCCGAAGCCAAGCTCAAGCTGATCCGCGACTACCAGGGCGAGGGGCGGCTGGTGGCGATGACGGGCGACGGCACCAACGACGCGCCGGCGCTCGCGCAGGCCGACGTCGCGGTCGCGATGAACTCGGGCACGCAGGCCGCGAAGGAGGCCGGCAACATGGTCGACCTGGACTCGAACCCGACCAAGCTGCTCGAGGTCGTCGAGACCGGCAAGCAGCTGCTGATGACTCGCGGCTCGCTGACGACGTTCTCGATCGCGAACGACGTCGCGAAGTACTTCGCGATCATCCCGGCCGCGTTCGCGACGACCTATCCGCAGCTCAGGGCGCTGGACGTGATGAACCTCGCGTCGCCGTCGTCCGCCATCCTGTCGGCGGTGATCTTCAATGCGCTGATCATCGTCGCGCTGATTCCGCTCGCGCTGAAGGGCGTGAAGTACCGGGCGATCGGCGCGGCCGCGCTGCTGCGCCGCAACGTGCTGGTCTATGGCCTCGGCGGGCTGATCGTGCCGTTTGCCGGCATCAAGCTGATCGACCTGTTGCTGGCTGCGCTGCACCTGGCTTGAATGGACAACGAGACCCTCATGAAAGATCACGTCACACCGCTGGTTCGTCCTGCGCTCGCGATATTCGCGGCGCTGACCTTGCTGACCGGCCTCGTGTACCCGCTCGTCGTCACCGGCGTCGCGCATGCGGCGTTCCCCTACGAGGCGAGCGGCAGCCTGCTGCAGCGCGACGGCAAGACGGTCGGCTCGGCGCTGATCGGGCAAAGCTTCAGCGAGCCGAAGTACTTCTGGGGTCGCCCGTCGGCTACCTCGCCGATGCCGTACAACGCGGCCAACTCGAGCGGCTCGAACCAGGGGCCGCTGAATCCGGCGCTGATCGACGCGGTCAAGGGTCGCATCGCTGCGCTGAAGGCGGCCGACCCCGGCAATGCGCAGCCGGTGCCGGTCGATCTGGTCACGGCGTCGGCGAGCGGGCTCGATCCGGAGATCAGCCTCGCGGCGGCGCGCTACCAGGCCGGTCGCGTCGCGCGCGTACGCGGCCTGCAGCCGGCGCGGGTCGACGCGCTGATCGCGGCGCATGCCGAGCGCACGCGCTTGGGCTTCCTCGGTGAGCCGCGGGTCAATGTGCTGCAGCTCAATCTCGCGCTAGACGCTCAGGCCGGTTCGCGCTGATTGCATGGGTGGTACATGATGCTCGCTTGATGAACCCCGATTCGCGCCCCGACCCCGACGAGCTGCTCGCGCAACTGCGCGCGGACGAAGCCCGCGCCGCGCGCGGCAAGCTGCGCATCTACTTCGGTGCATCGGCCGGCGTCGGCAAGACCTACGCGATGCTGGTGGCGGGCCGGCGGCTGCGCGACGAGGGCGTCGATGTCGTCGTCGGTGTCGTGGAGACCCACGGGCGCGGCGAGACCGCGGCGCTGGTGCAGGGGCTGGAGCTGTTGCCGCGTGCGCAGATCGCCTACCGCGGCCGCACGTTGTCCGAGTTCGATTTGGATGCGGCGCTGGCGCGCAAGCCGGGCCTGATCCTGGTCGACGAGCTCGCACACAGCAACGCCGCGGGCAGCCGGCATCCGAAGCGCTGGCAGGACGTCGAAGAACTGCTGGTCGCCGGCATCGACGTCGCGACGACGTTGAACGTGCAGCATCTCGAGAGCCTCAACGACGTGGTCGGCGGCATCACCGGCATTCGCGTGCACGAGACGCTGCCGGACAAGGTGTTCGACAGCGCCGACGAGGTGGTGCTCGTCGACACGCCCGCCGACGAGCTGATCGCGCGCCTGCGCGGCGGCAAGGTCTACCTCGGTGCCCAAGCCGACCGCGCCGCGGCGAACTTCTTTCGCAAGGGCAACCTGATGGCGCTGCGCGAGCTTGCGCTGCGCCGCACCGCCGACCGGGTCGAGGGCGACGTGCAGGCGTATCGCGTCGACCAGGCGATCGCACCGGTGTGGAAGACCGAGGCGGCGCTGCTGTGCTGCATAGGCGCGAACGAGGGCACGGAGCACGTCGTGCGCAGCGCCGCGCGGCTCGCGCAGCAGCTTGCGGTGGCCTGGCATGCGGTCTACATCGAGACGCCGGCTCTGCAGCGGCTGCCGGGCCTGCAGCGCGAGCGCATCCTGCAGACGCTGAAGCTCGCCGAACAACTCGGCGCGGCGACGGCGGTGCTCGCCGGCCCCGACATCGCCGGCACGCTGATCGAGTACGCGCGCCGCCACAACTTGTCGAAACTGGTGCTCGGCCATGCGCTGCAGCGGCCGTGGTGGACGCGGCGCCATCTGGGGCAGGCCGTGGCGCGGCTTGCGCCGGACATCGACCTGATCCACGTGGGCCAGGGCGCGGCGCCGCCGATGGCGGCGGGGCGCGACCCGGCGCCGGATCCGCGGCGACATGGCGACTTGATCGCCTCGCTGCGAAGCGGCTGGCCGTGGGCCGTGGCGGTCTGCGGCGCGACGACGCTGGTCGCGATGCCGCTGCGCGGCTACTTCGACCTCGCCAACATCGTGATGCTGTTCCTGCTCGCGGTGGTTGGCGTCGCGGTGCGGTTCGGACGCGGGCCGGCGGTGCTGGCGGCGTTCCTGAACGTCGCGGCGTTCGACTTCTTCTTCGTGCCGCCGCAGCTCTCGTTCGCGGTCTCGGACGTGCAGTACCTGCTGACGTTCGTCGTCATGCTCGCGGTCGGCCTGATCGTCGGCCAGCTGACCGCGGGGCTGCGCTATCAGGCGCAGATCGCGACGCGGCGCGAAAGCCGCTCGCGCGCGCTGTTCGATGTGGCGCGCGAGCTGTCGAGCGCGCTGCTGACCGAGCAGTGCGTCGAGATCACCGAACGCGCCGTCGGCCGCGAGTTCCGTGGCCGCGCGCATGTGTTCGTGCTCGGCAACGACGAGCAGCTGCGCCCCAGCGCCTCGGCCGCGGACGACCCGACCCTGGACATCGGAACCGCGCGCTGGGCGATGGACCATCACGAGGCTGCCGGGCAGGGCACCAACACCTTGCCCGGCAGCCCGTGGCTGTACCTGCCGCTGAAGGCGCCGATGCGCGCCCGCGGCGTGCTCGCGCTGCGCAGCGAGCAGCCGCATCTGCTGCTGGTCCCCGAGCAGCGGCGCCAGCTCGAGACATTCGCGGTGCTTGCGGCGATCGCGCTGGAGCGCATCCACTATGTCGAGGTGGCCGGGCAGGCGACCGTGCAGATCGAATCCGAGCGGCTGCGCAACTCGCTGCTCTCGGCGATCTCGCATGACCTGCGCACACCGCTCGCGGCGCTCTATGGCCTGGCCGACACGCTGCTGGGCGCGACGCCGGAGTTGCCGCCGGCAGCCGCCGAGATCGCGCGCGCGTTGAGCGAGCAGACGCTGCGCATGAACGCGATGGTCGACAAGCTGCTGGACATGGCGCGGCTGCAAAGCGGCGCGGTTCAGCTGAAGCGGCAATGGCAGCCGTTCGAAGAGGTGGTGGGCGTCGCGCTGCAGGCGACCGCCGGCGTGCTGGGTCGGCATCAGGTGCACACCGAGCTTCCGGCCGATCTGCCGCTGGTCGAGGTCGATGCGGTGCTGATCGAGCGGCTGCTGGTGAATCTGCTCGAGAACGCTGCGAAGTACACACCGTCCGGCAGCAGCGTGACGATCGCGGCACGTGCGGTGGGTCGCGACCTGCAGGTCGATGTCAGCGATGACGGCCCGGGGCTGCCGCCGGGCCGCGAGGAGGCCGTGTTCGAGAAGTTCGTTCGCGGCGAGCGCGAGTCGGCGACTTCGGGCGTCGGGCTGGGGTTGGCGATCTGCCGCGCGATCGTCGAGGCGCATGGCGGCCGGTTGTGGGCAGAATCGGGCCGTGGCCGGCCGGGCGCAGTATTCCGCTTCACGCTGCCGCTGGGGCAGCCACCGGCCCC